>NZ_JAOALE010000088.1:0-535 GCF_047462575.1 Synechococcus sp. 'PEA 65AY6A-5F PE A' | reverse complement strand
GGAATGAAAAGATACGTGCGTCGTAGGTAACGAACCTACGCTTGAACTCTTTAACTGGACGGTTGCGCTGTCTTGCCACTTTGCGAGCGCCTGCCACCCGCCTGCACACCTGCTGAGCCAAGTTACTGGACAAGCCGAACCGGGCTCGAATCTCGTAGTAGCAAAGGGATTGCAGTTTGACCGCGTTGACGATCTTCTCCGGCGTGTTCTGGTTGACCCAGTTCAAGGCTTGGCCAAAAGCCTCCATCGTCGCGTCCAATTTGGCGGCTTGCGACTGGGACGCCTCGAGCTTACAGGAGACGGTCAGGACTTGGCTCATAAGTTCATTGTACTTCATCAAAGCGCATTCCTCCCGGCACTGACCCTACGGGTACAGTGCGGGGCTCCTGCGATTTCTAGCTGATCCCGGATCCCAGCAGCTCCCAACCGGTCAGCAACGCAAACACCAGAAATAAGCCGCCCCCCACCCAATGCACGGCGCGTTCAGAGATGTGGGCTGCTAAGAAGCGACCGCCCACCACCGCCAACCCCACCA
>NZ_JAOALE010000087.1:0-639 GCF_047462575.1 Synechococcus sp. 'PEA 65AY6A-5F PE A' | reverse complement strand
GCGGCGTTTTGCTCGCTCAGCTCGGCGTGGCTTTCCCGAATGGCCTGGCGTAGCTGCTCGATTTCTCGACTGCGGGCGGCGTTTTGCTCGCTCAGCTCGGCGTGGCTTTCCCGAATGGCCTGGCGTAGCTCTTGGATCTCGCGGCTGTTAGCAGCAGTTTGCTCGGCTGCCTGAGCTAGGAGTTGTTCTACTCGATCTAAGCGGTCTTGGCCGTTCATTCTGAAACCCTTGGATACCCACCGCGGGAACTACAAACCCATTCCTGCCAATGTGTCAATCACCTGCTCCAGGATCAGCGTGAGGTTGGGGTGAGAGGTTTCAAACAGTGCCAGCGCTTCCCCAATGCGAGCTTTGCGCCCTGGGTTTTGTTGGCCCTTGGTTGGGGATCCCAGCTCTGCCAGCACGGCTTCCACCTCCTGGCGGATGGCGGCAATGTGCTGCCGCTGCCTTTCATCCAAGCCGGAGGTTTTTTGCAGCTCAACATCCAGATCGTGCAGCAGTTGTCGCAGTTTTGATTCGGCCATTCTCAAAAAGACCTTAACAAATCAAATCAAGTTTTGACCACGCTGACTCGATCATACGTCCTGTGACATCCTCTCCCGCTAAGCCCTGACGGGCTGTAGACGGGAGCTTCCGAGA
>NZ_JAOALE010000086.1:0-673 GCF_047462575.1 Synechococcus sp. 'PEA 65AY6A-5F PE A' | reverse complement strand
GCCATTGGCAACTACCAGCGTGGGATGCTGGCTGGCTCTAACCCCAAATCGGCCACCCTAGTCCAGCGGAAGGACGGCTCCTACTACATCCAGATTTGCGTAGAGAAAAACCCGCCCAAGCAACAAGATACCGACAGGGTGATCGGGGTGGACTTGGGCAGGACGGATATCGCCCATACGTCAGAGGGGGACAACTGGAATGGACAGCAGTTGAACCGAGTCCGCGACCACTACTCCAAGCTGAGGGCGGTACTCCAACGCAAAGCCAGTAAGGGCACCCGCAGTTCGCGGCGCAGATGCAGAGAACTGTTGCAACGGCTGTCTGGCAAGGAGAGGCGCTTTCAGGCGTGGGTCAATCATCGCATCTCCAAAGCTATTGTCTCTAGGGCAAAGGCGACAAACAGCGCTCTTGCTCTGGAAGACCTGACAGGGATTCGGGAAAGGGTCAATCAACAGCCCCGCAGCAAGACAGAGCGTAGGCGGGCAAATAGTTGGGCGTTTTATCAACTCCGTCAATTTTTGGAGTACAAGGCTCTGCGTGCGGGGGTTGCTCTGATTCTTGTTCCGCCTGCCTACACGTCGCAGACCTGCCACCGGTGTTTGCACATTCATCCCGACCCTGCGCAATCCTACCGCAGTGGCAAGTCGTTCAAGTGTGGGCACTGTGGATGGG
>NZ_JAOALE010000085.1:0-791 GCF_047462575.1 Synechococcus sp. 'PEA 65AY6A-5F PE A' | reverse complement strand
AGCGCGAAGATTGACAACCTAACCTTAAATCATCCGTTAAGTTCTGTCAACTACCCTTAGAAATCTGAGAAGGGATCCCGGCCTCAGCGGTTGGAGCGGCGGCTGCCGGTGGGGGAGAAGAGGGCTTCCAGAGCCTGGCTGAGGGTGGGCTCCATCACCACCCGGTCTTCGTAGGCAGCGATGACCCGGGTGAGCTGGGGCAGGCGGCCCTGTTCTGCCTCCAGGTAGAGGGGCTGGATGTAGAGAAGCGAGGTCTCGATGGGGATGACCAGCAGGGTGCCCAGGTTCACCCGCGACCCGTGTTCGTTCCAGAGGGCGATTTGCTCGGAAATGGCCGGATCCTGGTTGACCCGCGCCTCTACTTGCTCTGGGCCGTAGATGAGGCGCTGCTTGGAAAACTCGTACACCAGCAGCTTGCCGTAGTTTTCCCCATCGCAGCGGGCCGCCATCCAGGCCACCATGTTTTGTTTGTTGAGGGGGGTGAAGGGAGAAAGCAAGACAAACTCGGGCTGGTTTGGGGATCCCTTTTGGGGATCCTCTGGCAAGGTGAGGATGAGGTACTGGGGCTGCATGGGCAGGCGCCGCCGCTTGCGGAACTGGTTGGGGATCTGCCACTGGTCTTCCCGGTTGTAGAAAACACGGGGATCCGTCATGTGGTAAGTGGCAAATTGCTGCACCTGCACCCGGAAGAGATCTTGGGGGTAGCGGATGTGCTGCCGCAGCGGCTCCGGCATGGCCTCTAGCGGCTTGAACAGGGTGGGGTAGATGCGGGCGTAGGCTTGGATGAGGGG
>NZ_JAOALE010000084.1:0-864 GCF_047462575.1 Synechococcus sp. 'PEA 65AY6A-5F PE A' | reverse complement strand
TGCGGCAAAGAGTTGTAGCAGCCTACCAGGCAGGTAACACCTCCATCCGCCAGGTAGCTAAACGCTTCATGGTTACCAAAAGAACAGTACACCGCTGGGTGCGTCAGTACCAACAAACTCAAGATTTAGCCCCTAAGAAAGCAGGCACCAAGCGAGTGGGCATTTTGGAACAACATCGGCAGGAAGTGATCGCAATTATTACAGAACACCCAGACTTCTACCTGTGGCAGTATCAAGAACTGTTGCGCGAGCGCTTAGGAATCAATGTAAGCATCGTCACGATACATAATTTCTTGAAAAAGCAAGGAATGACTCTAAAAAAAAGACCTACCGCAGTGCAAAAGTCAAAGAAGAGGAGGTGCAAAGGGAACGACTAGCTTATAGTCAAGAAGTCAGGAATATTCCAGCGGAGGATTTGATTGCCATCGACCAGACGGGAGTCTGGGAGGGAATGGAGCGGAGAGTATCTCGGAGTTTACGTGGTCAAAGGGCTTATCATTATCGTCAGAGATACAAGGGTGAAAAGTATACGGTTATTGGAGCTATTTCCTTGAGAGGTGTAGTTGGCTGTCGTGTCATCAAGGGTGGGATGAAGAAAGGAGACTTTTTGGAGTTTTTGAGAAGCGAGCTATGTCCGAAGCTAGATGCGAGGAAGGTTGTGATTATGGACAATTTGAATATCCACAAGAGTCGGGAAGTTGAGGAATTGATTAGGGGGACAGGAGCACGAATCCTATACCTGCCTGTGTATGCGCCGGAGTTGAATCCCATTGAGATGATGTGGTCGGTATTGAAGCATTTTATTCGGCAGCTTTGCAGAATTGGGAAATATAGCATGGAGCAGATAGTGAAGACTTCTTTACT
>NZ_JAOALE010000083.1:0-945 GCF_047462575.1 Synechococcus sp. 'PEA 65AY6A-5F PE A' | reverse complement strand
TATCACCCGACGACGGTACTTTGTCACCAGCACCAAGTGGATTTGTAGGCTGTAAACAGAACGATGGCCTATGTTGTAGCTCGTTGCGCTAAATGCTAGAACCGTCTCATGATTATCACCCACGAGTACCGGATCCTGCCCAGCGACGACCAAGCCGCTCTGATGACCGAGTGGCTGGAATTGTTGCGGCGGCAGTGGAACGACGCTCTGGGGCAGAGACTGGATTGGCTGACCGCAACCCGTTGCCCAATTGACCGCTGCAGTCTTGTCTCTTGTCCGTTGCCTGTGTCAGAACCCCCGCTGGAGCCGAATTATTATCGGCAGGCGGGATCCCTCAAACAAATCAAGCAACTGTTCCCGGCCTACCGGGGCATTTACGCCGAGGTGCTGCAGCAAAACTTGATGCGGCTGGACAAGGCGTGGAAAGCGTGGCGGGAGCCGGATAGCACAGGCAAGCGGCGGGGGCGGCCTCGCTTCAAAAAAGCGGGGGAGTTGAGATCCTTCACATTCCCCCGCATCAATTGCCCCAAGGCGGGAGCGCATCTGGAAGGGGAGACTCTGCGGCTGAGCAAGATTGGCTCGATGCCTGTGGTGCTGCACCGCCCCTTGCCGGAGGGGTTTGTGCCCAAAACCTGCACAGTGGTGCGCAAGGCCGATGGGTGGTATGTCTGCATCACCTTGGAAGACAAAAGCGTTCCTCTCCCAGAGCCTGTGCCGATCAAAAGGGTGGTGGGCATTGATGTGGGATTGGATAGGTTTCTCACCACCAGCGATGGGGAGGTGGTGCCTATCCCGCGGTACTACCGCCGAGCCCAAAAACACTTGGCTCGACAGCAGCGGCAACTGAGCCGCAAGGTGAAGGGGTCCGCCAACTGGAAGAGACAAGCCACGAAAGTTGCTTGTTTGCAGTTGCACGTTGCCCGACAACGCAAAGCGTTCCACTAC
>NZ_JAOALE010000082.1:0-1059 GCF_047462575.1 Synechococcus sp. 'PEA 65AY6A-5F PE A' | reverse complement strand
TTAGAGCGCGTTGCCGCGGGGCAGGACTTCCTCGGGGAACTCAAAGCGCTCGTGCGGCTGGTCCTGCGGCGCCATCCAGGCCCGAATCCCCTCGTTGAGCAAAATGTTCTTCGTGTAGAACGTCTCAAACTCAGGGTCTTCCGCCGCCCGCGTCTCCTGACTGATAAAGTCATACGCCCGCAGGTTCAGCGCCAACCCCACCACACCAATGCTCGACAGCCACAATCCCGTTACCGGCACAAACAACATGAAAAAGTGCAGCCACCGCTTGTTGGAAAACGCTATCCCAAAAATCTGGCTCCAGTAGCGGTTCGCCGTCACCATCGAGTACGTCTCTTCCGCCTGCGTCGGCTCAAATGCCCGAAACGTGCTCGCCGCTTCCCCATCCTTGTAGAGCGTGTTCTCCACCGTCGCCCCATGGATGGCACACAGCAGCGCTCCACCCAACACGCCGGCCACCCCCATCATGTGGAACGGGTTCAGCGTCCAGTTGTGGAACCCCTGGAAAAACAGCAAAAACCGAAAAATCGCCGCCACTCCAAAGCTGGGCGCGAAAAACCAACTGCTCTGCCCCAGCGGGTAAATCAAAAACACGCTCACAAACACGGCAATCGGCGCGCTGAAGGCAATGGCGTTGTAGGGCCGCACCCCCACCAGCCGGGCAATCTCAAACTGCCGCAGCATAAAGCCAATCAGGCCCAGCGCCCCATGGAAGGCCACAAAGGTCCACAGCCCGCCAATCTGGCACCAGCGGGTAAAGTCCCCCTGGGCTTCCGGGCCCCACAGCAGCAGCAGGCTGTGCCCCATGCTGTCGGCGGGGGTGGACACGGCCACCGTCAAAAAGTTGCACCCCTCCAGGTAGGAGCTGGCCAACCCGTGGGTGTACCAAGAGGTTACAAACGTGGTGCCGGTCAGCCAGCCGCCCAGGGCCAAATAGGCGCAAGGAAACAGCAGCAGCCCCGACCAGCCGATAAACACGAATCTGTCGCGCTTGAGCCAGTCGTCGACGATGTCGAACCATCCTCGCTCCTGGCGCGCGCGCCCTACTGCGATGGTCAT
>NZ_JAOALE010000081.1:0-1125 GCF_047462575.1 Synechococcus sp. 'PEA 65AY6A-5F PE A' | reverse complement strand
GGCGCCACTTCCACCGCCGCCAGGTCCAGCGGGAAGTTGTGCGCATTCCGCTCGTGCATCACTTCCATCCCCAGGTTGGCACGGTTGAGCACATCCGCCCACGTCCCAACCACGCGACCGTTGCTGTCCACAATCGACTGGTTGAAGTTGAACCCGTTCAGGTTGAACGCCATGATGCTGATCCCCAGCGCCGTAAACCAAATCCCAATCACAGGCCACGCCGCCAGGAAAAAGTGCAGGCTCCGGCTGTTGTTGAACGACGCATATTGGAAAATCAACCGGCCAAAATACCCGTGCGCCGCCACGATGTTGTAGGTCTCTTCCTCTTGCCCAAACTTGTAACCCAAGTTCTGCGACTCCTCCTCCGAAGTCTCACGAATCAGGCTCGAGGTCACCAACGACCCGTGCATCGCACTAAACAGCGCACCCCCAAACACGCCGGCCACGCCCAGCTGGTGGAACGGGTGCATCAAAATGTTGTGCTCCGCTTGGAACACCAACATGAAGTTGAACGTCCCCGAAATCCCCAGCGGCATCCCGTCCGAAAACGAGCCTTGCCCAATCGGGTAAATCAAAAACACGGCCGTCGCCGCCGCCACCGGCGCCGAGTAAGCCACCGCAATCCAGGGACGCATCCCCAAGCGGTAGCTCAGCTCCCACTCCCGGCCCATGTAGCAGAACACCCCAATCAAAAAGTGCAGCACAATCAGCTGGTAGGGGCCGCCGTTGTACAGCCACTCGTCCAAAGAAGCGGCTTCCCAAATCGGGTAAAAGTGCAGGCCAATCGCAGCCGAAGAAGGCACCACCGCGCCGGTGATGATGTTGTTGCCATACAGCAACGAACCCGAAACTGGCTCGCGAATCCCGTCGATGTCCACCGGGGGAGCCCCAATGAAGGCGATGATAAAGCAGGTGGTGGCAGTCAGCAGGGTGGGAATCATCAGCACCCCGAACCAACCGATGTAGAGGCGGTTGTCGGTGGAGGTGACCCACTCGCAAAACTGCTCCCACACGTTGCTGGTTGAGCGACGTTGGATAACAGTGGTCATGATGGCAAACTTCCCTGAGGAAGCGCGAAGATTGACAACCTAACCTTAAATCATCCGTTAAGTTCTGTCAACTACC
>NZ_JAOALE010000080.1:0-1129 GCF_047462575.1 Synechococcus sp. 'PEA 65AY6A-5F PE A' | reverse complement strand
AGTTGGTTTGCTAAGTGCTGCTATTGTACCCCTTGAGCCCTTAACAGGCTGTAGCTGTGTCGTCGTGCCGATTACCTTCTACCTTCCTGCTAAAGCCATTCAAGCTCTGGATTTAACCCCGGGCCATGAGCTGTTGAAAACGTTGATGGCGGATCCTGTCCGGGCTGCCCAGCAGGTGTAATGCGCCATCGATTGGCCGCGCAGCCCCGACGATCCGCGCGAGCTGTCGGAGATCCCGGAGGTGCGCCTGTGGTTTATTCGTTGGGACACGGTCTGCCCCTGGATGCCCTACTTCCTCAACTGGCGCCAAGGAGAGCTGGCCCGTTACGCAGCCATGTTGGTGCCCCATCAATTCAACCCTCGCGAGGGCATTGTTTACAACCCAGAAGCGCTGGAAATCTCTTTGTGTTGATGCGGTGGTTCAAGCAGCAGAAACTGGGATCCCTCTCGATGCTGCGGGATATGGCTTTGGTGTTTGGCTTCGAGGTCCAGCTGGAGTTTCTCACTCTCTGGGAGTCTGAGGTGGGGGATCCGAACTCATGAGGGTGATGGTGGCCGATACCTGGACGGGGATCCCCGGAGCCGCAGCAGTGGCCAGCGCCTGGCAAGAGGTGGTCCAGAGACCTTGAGTCCAGCTCAGGGTGGATCCCAACCCTTCGGAAGCTCAGCTCAAGGCCCTCTGGCAACAAATCGGCGAGCGGGCAACCAATCCCCTCCTGGTTCTGCCGGGCAGTGTCGCCGATCCCCTGGAGCCAGGCCAAACCTGGGCCGATTTGGCCCATGCTTGGGGGTTTAGCCTGCTCTTAACGCTGCGACGGGAGGCCGCCCTGAGCCAAGCAACCGCCTTTGCCGCCCTGATGCGCCAAGCCAAGGTCCGCAACTTGGGCTGGGTGCTGGTCGGATCCCTGCCCGAAACCGAGGATCCCCAAGCTTTGGAGGAGCTGGATGCAGCTTTGATCCCACGCCTAGAGGCTCAAGTTGGAATGCCGGTGCAGGGGAGAATGGCTCTGGATGGGCAGATCCTTTGGGACACCGATTCCCTTGAGCAACTGGGCTACGTTCTATGAAAAGCAGAAAAACCCCCCAGCGTCTGCCAGGGGATTCAAGAAGGACTGGTCGACTAGGTCAG
>NZ_JAOALE010000078.1:0-1493 GCF_047462575.1 Synechococcus sp. 'PEA 65AY6A-5F PE A' | reverse complement strand
GGAGAGTTTGATCCTGGCTCAGGGTGAACGCTGGCGGTATGCCTAAGACATGCAAGTCGGACGGGCTGTTTTATGCAGCCAGTGGCGGACGGGTGAGTAACACGTAGGTGACCTACCCCAAAGTCTGGGACAACTAGGAGAAATCTTAGCTAATCCTGGATGTGGACATCTACTTTGGTGGATGTTTAAAGCTTCGGCGCTTTGGGATGGGCCTGCGGCGCATCAGGTAGTTGGTGGGGTAATGGCCTACCAAGCCGACGACGCGTAGCTGGTCTGAGAGGACGATCAGCCACAGGGGTACTGAGACACGGACCCCACTCCTACGGGAGGCAGCAGTTAGGAATCTTCCGCAATGGGCGAAAGCCTGACGGAGCGATACCGCTTGAAGGACGAAGCCCTTCGGGGTGTAAACTTCTGAACTCGGGACGATAATGACGGTACCGAGGTAATAGCACCGGCTAACTCCGTGCCAGCAGCCGCGGTAATACGGAGGGTGCGAGCGTTACCCGGATTTACTGGGTGTAAAGGGCGTGTAGGCGGTCTCTCAAGTCCGATGCTAAAGACCGAAGCTCAACTTCGGGGGTGCGTTGGATACTGTGAGGCTAGACGGTCGGAGAGGGTAGCGGAATTTCCGGAGTAGCGGTGAAATGCGCAGATACCGGAAGGAACGCCGATAGCGAAAGCAGCTACCTGGACGATTTGTGACGCTGAGGCGCGAAAGCGTGGGGAGCAAACCGGATTAGATACCCGGGTAGTCCACGCCCTAAACGATGAGTGCTGGGTGTCCGACATCTGTTGGGTGCCGTAGCTAACGCGTTAAGCACTCCACCTGGGAAGTACGGTCGCAAGACTGAAACTCAAAGGAATTGACGGGGGCCCGCACAAGCGGTGGAGCATGTGGTTTAATTCGAAGCAACGCGCAGAACCTTACCAGGTCTTGACATCCTGGGAACCCTGGTGAAAGCCGGGGGTGCCCGCAAGGGAGCCCAGAGACAGGTGCTGCATGGTCGTCGTCAGCTCGTGTCGTGAGATGTTGGGTTAAGTCCCGCAACGAGCGCAACCCCTGTTGCTAGTTGCCAGCAGTTCGGCTGGGCACTCTAGCGAGACTGCCTACGAAAGTAGGAGGAAGGCGGGGATGACGTCTGATCCGCATGGCCCTTACGACCTGGGCGACACACGTGCTACAATGCCTGCCACAAAGCGCTGCGACCTGGTAACGGGAAGCCAATCGCACAAAAGCAGGCTCAGTTCGGATTGGGGTCTGCAACTCGACCCCATGAAGCCGGAATCGCTAGTAATCGCGGATCAGCCATGCCGCGGTGAATACGTTCCCGGGCCTTGTACACACCGCCCGTCAAGCCATGGGAGTGGGTTTTGCCTGAAGTCGCCGGGAGCCACAGGCAGGCGCCTAGGGTAAGGCTCATGACTGGGGCTAAGTCGTAACAAGGTAGCTGTACCGGAAGGTGCGGCTGGATCACCTCCTTTCTAAGGAG
>NZ_JAOALE010000077.1:0-1656 GCF_047462575.1 Synechococcus sp. 'PEA 65AY6A-5F PE A' | reverse complement strand
CGACGATGTCGAACCATCCTCGCTCCTGGCGCGCGCGCCCTACTGCGATGGTCATCTCAACCTCTCCTTAAAAACATGATGAGGACATTAATGAAACTACAAATTTTGCTCCTTTGAAGCAAGACTGGTGCCTAGGTATAAAGACTCAGTCTGCGAACTTGTCGCCTTGGTTTCCCTGCACGGATTCCTGGCCAGAACTGACCAACCGCTGCTTCAGGCAGCTTTGCTGGCGTTCCGAACTGCTCTTGGAATCCTCAGCAGAGCTGTGGCGATCCCGACGAGCCGCCCTAGGGCCACCGAACAAGTTTCACGGCTGTCGGCATTACAATTTAGCCTACGCCAGTAAAGACTTGTAAACTGCTTTCATTATAGAGGGGGGGGACTCGTTCCCATCAAGTCCGAGGTGGCTGGGATCTTCACAGACTGTAATCTTTGCGGTTTTTCTCTCCTGAGATATTGAGCTAGAGGGGCTGCCTCACCCTGGGGAAGGCCGAAGGCACAAGATCCGATATCCTTGAAGGGCGAGGCAATCCACCTGAGAGGAATCTATGGCTAGTGAGATCTTCACCATTGCTGGGCTCTCCATCGTCCTGACCCTAGTGGGTGTGGCGCTTGGATACGGGATCTTGCGCATCACCCAGGGCGGGGCCGAGTAGGGATTTCCTCATTTGGTAAAACATGAAAATCGGCATCGTCGGCGCCGGGGCAGTCGGGGGGCATTTGGCCGTTTGCCTGGCTCGCGCCGGCTTTTCAGTCAGTGTGGTGGCGCGGGGATCCCACCTGCAGGCCATCCGCAGCCAAGGCTTGAAGCTGATCCGGCAGGGGGATCCCCCTGTGGCTTGGGTAGAGCGGCTGACGGCCAGCGACGACTTGGCTGAGCTGGGGCGGCAAGATGTGGTGATCGTTGCTGTCAAGGCCCACAGCTTGCCCCTGCTTGCCCCGCAATTGGGATCCCTGTGTGGCCCGGATAGCCCCGTTGTGGTTGTCCAGAATGGTATCCCCCGGTGGTACTTTTACCGGCATGGCGGCGAGTTTGAGGGGCGCTCCTTGACTTCGGTGGATCCGGGCGGGGTGATCGCCGCGCATCTGCCAGTCGAGCGGGTGATCGGCTGTGTGGTGTACATCGCCGTGCAGTTGGCAGAGCCGGGGGTAGTTTTGCATACCGGTGGCGGGCGCTACATTCTGGGAGAGCCGGATGGGTCGTTGTCGGAGCGGCTGCGCTCTCTGGCGGCCATCTTTGAGCAGGGGCAGCTTTCTGTGGCCCTCACCTCCCAAATTCGGGTCGAGATCTGGCAAAAACTTTGGGGGAACGCCGCCTTCAATCCCATCAGCGCCCTTACCCGCGCGGCCCAAGACGCAATTGCCCAGTACCCGCCCACCCATGCTTTGGTTCGGTCGGCGATGCAGGAAACCGAGGCGGTGGCCCAAGCATTTGGGATCCGGCTGCCGGTCTCTTTGGAAGAGCGGCTGAAGGATGCAGCCCGTGTGGGCTCCCATCGCACCTCGATGCTGCAGGATATCGAGCGGGGGCAACCGACGGAGATCGAGAGCATTGTCGGCGCCATCACGGAGCTGGGGCGTTGGGCGGGGATCCCGACTCCCCATCAGAACCTCTGGGGTACTCCCGCCACAGCGCAGCTTGGCGGGCTGGAGGAT
>NZ_JAOALE010000076.1:0-1731 GCF_047462575.1 Synechococcus sp. 'PEA 65AY6A-5F PE A' | reverse complement strand
AGTGGCTAGCGGGCTTTTCCGCCCCGCACTCAAGTGCGGGGCTACCAAGCTATCCCTTTGTGTGTAGGGGCGTCTTGACAGCGCCTTCGCGATTCCGGTTGTGGACTGCGTGAGAATTCCCCGACTTGAGTCGGGGGAGTGTCAAAAAGCACTTGGCGTGGATGCCGAGGCTTGTGTCGCCGTTTTTTAGTTAAGAAAAAGACGCGAGCTCTCGGAAAAAAGCGCGTAGAGTCGCAGAGCTCCTAGGATTGCCCCTTCCCTGGAGAGGGAGGATAAAGCAAGGCTTCCAGCTCCTGTAGAGCCTGCTCTAGATTGTCGTTGACGATCACGTAGTCGAATTCGTCTTTGGCATCCAATTCTTTGCGAGCCTGTTGCAGACGGCGTTGGATGCTGGCTTCAGAGTCTTGTCCGCGTTCGCGAATGCGGCGTTCGAGCTCTTCTAGCGAGGGAGGAGACAGGAAGATGCGAATGGCATCGGGACACTGTTGTCTCACCTGGCGGGCCCCGGCCAGTTCAATTTCCAGAAGCACATCCTGACCCTGGCTGAGTTTTTGGAACACGATCTCGCGGGGAGTGCCGTAAAAGTTACCTGCGTACTGGGCCCATTCCAACAACTCATCGGCTTCAATCAGGTTGAGGAACTCCTCGCGAGTGCGGAAGTAGTAGTTGACGCCTTCCTGTTCCCCAGGGCGGGGGGGGCGGGTGGTTACCGAGACAGAAAAGTACAGCTCAGGGTGGCGCTGGCGCAATTGGCTGACCAGAGTGCCTTTGCCCACCCCACTGGGCCCTGTCAAAACCACCAGGCGACCGCGAGTGGCAGGAGGCCGAGGGGCTTCCTGTTGCTGCAGGCACTCAGGGGGAGTTGGCGAGGAGAGCGTAGTGGAAGAAACTGCCATAGGCGGAGAGCGACAAAGGACGGCTGGACAGTTGGCTGGTTTGGTTTGTTTTAGGATATCTCACTCTCGGCCTCGCAGGCTGCTTGTGAGGCCCTTACTCAGGTTCCTCCGGCGCACCGACTTTGGCAGTAAGGAAGCGGTTGGCAACGGTTTCCGGCTGAATGGCCGAGAGGATGACGTGCCCGGAATCGGTGATGATTACGGCGCGGGTGCGGCGACCGTAGGTCGCGTCCACCAACTGGCCTCTTTCGCGGGCGTCGCTAATGATGCGTTTGATGGGAGCTGACTCAGGACTGACAATGGCGATAACGCGCCCGGCGGCGACGATATTGCCAAAGCCGATGTTGATTAGGCGAGTATCCATGGTTAATCAGCCAATCTAGCGCCTGTCCGGCCAGCAGCCTTCATCTGAATGCGCGGGACACCCCACCGTCTATACGGTGGGGAGCGATAGCGCCTAATATAACCAGCATGACCCAAGTCCTGACTATCTTCTGCAAGCTCAAGGTATCTGCCTCGCAAGCCACAAAGCTGGATGCAACTTTGGATGCCTTTGCCCAGGCCTGCCAACCAAAACACGCCAGAGAAGATAACCAACGCTCTTCAGCTTCAGTCTCTGAGCGACCGCGAAATCCATGCACGGTTTGGGCTGTCCAGCAACTTGGCTGTGCAGGTATGTAGGTCCATCCCCCCGTATACGGGGGGTGTGGAGGGCGGTTGGAGCCGGGTAGTTTACCCTTTTTCCCAAGAAAGTGCAGGTATTAGGCAGCAAGCCGTTCTGTGACATCCTCTCCCGCTAAGCCCTGACGGGCTGTAGACGGGAGCTTCCGAGAAT
>NZ_JAOALE010000075.1:0-2051 GCF_047462575.1 Synechococcus sp. 'PEA 65AY6A-5F PE A' | reverse complement strand
CTACAGGAGGTGTCGGTTCCCCTGGAGTCTCAAATGTATTGACCGATTACAGGGTGTTGACAGATTTCAGGGTATTCGGTACTCTCTTCGTTGCGCCGCGATAGGAAGCAGGCGCGAGGATCATGAAAAAGGGGTAGTAAGGAGTAGGAAGGAAGTCCATTCTGGGCGCTTTCATATGCGTGAGCGATGGGGGCGTTGCAGGGTGGTGTGAATAGGCCTTTATCTTCGGGGGGAATCCCTGAGGAGGAGAGTAAGGTCAAGATAGAACGGGCACACGGTGGATGCCCTGGCACCTAAGCCGATGAAGGACGTGATTACCTGCGAAAAGCCCGGTGGAGCTGGTAGTAAGCGTTGATACCGGGATGTCCGAATGGGGGAACCCGGCCTGTGGGAACACAGGTCACCACCTACGGGTGGGGGGAACCTGGGGAACTGAAACATCTAAGTACCCAGAGGAGAAGAAAGAGGAATCGATTCCCTGAGTAGCGGCGAGCGAAAGGGGAGGAGCCTAAACCGTTGAGCGTGCTCAGCGGGGTTGTGGGGCTGGCGATATCGAAGCGGAAGTCTAGTCGAAGGGTTTTGGGAAAGCCCACCAGAGAAGGTGAAAGTCCTGTAGACGAAAGGCGGAGGCTAGTAGCCAGTACCCGAGTAGCCTGTGGTTCGTGGAGCTATGGGTGAATCTGCGCGGCCCACCGCGTAAGGCTAAATACTCTAGGTGACCGATAGCGGACCAGTACCGTGAGGGAAAGGTGAAAAGAACCCCGGGAGGGGAGTGAAATAGAACCTGAAACCGTGTGCTTACAAGCAATCAAAGGACTATACAGGTCTTTTGGTGTGCCTATTGAAGCATGAGCTGGCGACTTACGGTAGTCGGCGAGCTTAAGCCGGAAGGCGGAGGCGTAGCGAAAGCGAGTCCGAACAGGGCGCATAGTCGGCTGCCGTAGACCCGAAACCCAGAGAGCTAGTCCTGGCCAGGCTGAAGCGCGGGTGACACCGCGTGGAGGGCCGAACCGGTGGGAGATGCAAATCCTTCGGATGAGCTGGGGTTAGGAGTGAAAAGCTAACCGATCTGGGAGATAGCTAGTTCTCCTCGAAATGACTTTAGGGTCAGCCTCGGATGCTTATTTGGGCCTGTAAAGCACTGATAGGGCTAGGGGGCCTACCAGCCTACCAAACCCTTTCAAACTCTGAAGGGTCCGAAATGGAGTCCGGGAGTGAGGGCACGAGTGCTAACATCCGTGTCCGAGCGCTGGAACAACAGAGACCGCCGAATAAGGTCCCCAAGTACAGGTTAAGTGGATAAAGATGTGGGGTTGCCCAGACAGCTAGGAGGTTGGCTTAGAAGCAGCCATCCTTTAAAGAGTGCGTAATAGCTCACTAGTCGAGTGACCCTGCGCTGAAAATGATCGGGGCTTAAACCTGTCACCGAATTCGCGGACTTAGCCGGGCTTTGCCTGGTTGAGTGGTAGAGGAGCGTTCCCTATGCCGATGAAGCCATACCGTGAGGAGTGGTGGAGGTACGGGAAGTGCGAATGCCAGCATGAGTAACGATAAAAGGGGTGGGAATCCCCTTCGCCGTAAACCCAAGGTTTCCTACGCGATGGTCGTCATCGTAGGGTTAGGCGGGGCCTAAGGATAAGCCGAGAGGCGAGGCCGACGGACAACTGGTTAATATTCCAGTCCTACTGCGCAGTGCGATGGGGGGACGCTTTAGGCTAGGCGAACCGGAGCCATGGAAGAGCCCGGACAGAAGCCCAAAGGGGACTATAGGCAAATCCGTAGTCCATTACCGGTGGGTGGTGTGGAAGCCGCAAGGTGACAACTCGCCGAAGCCATGGAGCCGAGAAAAGCCTCTAAGCATAACTGCGGAGTACCCGTACCGTAAACCGACACAGGTGGGTGGGTGTCAATGCACCAAGGCGCGCGGGAGAACCCTCGCTAAGGAACTTTGCAATCTAGCCCCGTAACTTCGGGAGAAGGGGTGCTCGCGATGAGCGAGCCGCAGTGAATAGGCGCTGGCGACTGTTTACCAAAAACTCAGCTCTGTGCGA
>NZ_JAOALE010000074.1:0-2348 GCF_047462575.1 Synechococcus sp. 'PEA 65AY6A-5F PE A' | reverse complement strand
TCTCTCCTTCCTCTTGAATACCTGTACCCTATTTTAAATTAAAAGGCTGTACCTGTCTAGGCGCCGGGATTACGTTCTATACCCCTTAATTCTTTAACAAGCTGTATCGAGAGAGTACTGTAGAGGGCTTGCTATGGCCCCTGGATCTTAGGATCAACCGACTTCACCAACTGCTGCAAGTGGTTTAGGATCTGGGCCTCAACAGCGGCGTCGTAGAGCCGCAAAGTTAGGCGAGGCACCCGCAAAGAAGCCGTAATCCGTCCTGCCGGCAGATCCAACCACACCAGTTGCTTTTGAAAGCAGCGGCAGGTGGCCCCTATCTCCCGGGCCAGCTCTTCCACCTCCGGCCAGCTCAGGCAGCGCGGCAGCAGCAGGTCTGTGGCCCAGCCCGTTCCACACTCCCGCCGCCTGAGGATGCGCACCTGCATGGATCCCTAAATCCGCTCAGCGTAGAACTCACACCAGGGATCCCCTTTCTCTCTAGCCTTGGTCTCCTGGCCGTGGAAGAGCCCACCCCGCTGGAAGAGGCGGTTGTAGAAGACTTGATCCAAAACCGGCTTCTGCTGAATGTTGCCGTTGTAGACCAGATTCATCATCGCCGGCACCGCCCCTTGGGCAAAATAGCAGGCGGGATCTTCTGCCCGTGGGTAGGAAGCGAAAAAGTAGTTGGCTTCGTAGTTGCCGTCAATGGCCACCCGGCAAGACTCGCCGCTCACCACCTCCAAAGCCTGCCAGCGACCCCACCCCAGACTGCTGGCCACCGCATAGCCGCCGTGGATCCAGTCCGTGTCCTTCTCCAGCATCGGCCCCACCAGGGTTTCCCACTCCACCGATTCCATGATGTTGCCAAAGGTGTAGAAGACACAAACATGCCCCGACTCGCGGATAAGAGCTTCCCCTACCCCCATCAGCTCAGCCTGCACTGCCTTCAGCTCCTGTAAAAAGCGATACTGAATGCGGTTGTAGTAGTTGGCAGGCATGCGCGTTAGCAACACGTTAAAGGCGCGAATCTGCCCCTGATCATCTCCGGCCAAAGGCAGGCCCCACAGAGCTTCGTTGACCGCATCGTAGTCCACTGCTGTTGTGGGCCGGGGGAACTGGAGCGGCTGCTCGATCAACTTGCCCATGCCTGGACTGGGAGTCAGCGACTGGGGCCGCGGCAGCCGAGTAACCTGGATTACACAGTGATCCTTACGGGTAACGGCCATGCACTCCGTTTCTTCTGCCGTGTAGCTCCCCAGCTCGCCAAAAGTGGCATCCAGAGCTGCTGCCACATAGCCCACCGCCAAGTGGTCAATGGGACGTGTGCGGTTGACCTGATCCCCGTACTTGTTCAGCCAGCCTTCTGCGTAGTGAGAATGGGTAAGCTGCACTTCCCCGCCTGAAGGGGTCACCTCAAACGCCAGCCGCCCAAATCCTAAAAAACTGAAGATCTGAGCTGCCACTGCCAGGCGCTCTTGGGTCTCCTGAATGCCAAGAGCCTTGAAAGCTCCGTACAGAAGACTGTAAAAGATCTCCTGGGCTGCCGTGCGCAGGATCCCTACTCCATCGATCCAGTCGGGATCTTCAATAGTCTGCTGCAGGAAGAGGTTGTAGTGATGGCAGTGGAAGATAACCGGCTCTCCAAACAGGGAGATCAGCTTGCGGTTGCGGTCGAGATGGAGATGTTCAAGCATGGACAAGTGGGTTGAGATGAATGATAGTGCTCAAAGCAGGCCCCTGAGCGCGGCAACTGCCCTCAGGCAAAGCTCGCCAGCCATTCTCGACTACTCAAACCGGCATGGCAATAGGCAGGCGCTCTCGGCCCAAAAGATCTGCTACCGCTTTGTAAAGAATGCGCAGCTCCTGTCGGGTCAGGGTGCCCTTTTCGAGACGGTTGCGGTCTAGGCCCGTTTTCAAAGACAGGCGCAGAGCCACAAAGTTGGGATCCGGAGCGTAGCGCTTGGCATAGTCCATCAGAGCCTGAGCCACAGACATGGTGCTGTCCTGCACAGGGGGCAGCAGCGGCTTTCCGTCGATGAGGATGGCTTTGACACGCTCTGAAATTGCCTTGAGGTCAGTGTGAGAGCGAGTTAGAAATAAAACAAAGTAGGGGCTTTTGGGAAATGCTTTGATGACAACCCGCAGCGCCGGAGTACCTGCCAAGAGGTAGTCCGCCTCTTGGTCGGGGCTGACGGTTTGACAAAGGCGGCTATTGGCCTGCAACAGGTCGCCGGCGTAGGTGCCCAAACGTTCTAGGGCTTGCTCCTCTTGGGAATCGCTGACGTAGGTTACTTTGGCTACTGTAGCACCATCAGCTAGAAATCGCAGGAGCCCCGCACTGTACCCGTAGGGTCAGTGTCGGGAGG
>NZ_JAOALE010000073.1:0-2573 GCF_047462575.1 Synechococcus sp. 'PEA 65AY6A-5F PE A' | reverse complement strand
AAGTTGGTTTGCTAAGTGCTGCTATTGTACCCCTTGAGCCCTTAACAGGCTGTACTCAATAAAGCAACGGAAAAGCAACGGAGAGGGTGGGATTCGAACCGACGGTGGCGTGAACCACGGCAGTTTTCAAGACTGCTTCCTTAAACCGCTCGGACACCTCTCCAATTCTCTGGGATCCCCAAACCCTATTTATGCTACGCAATTGGCTTCAGGCTGTGCAATTGTACTCCGCACCGAGTAGCGCGATGGGCGAGAAAGCAGACCCTGCCATGGTTTAGCATAGCAACGCTCGCCTTGGCCCAGGCCGCCCCAGCAGGGATCCCTCAGTCTGCAACTGCTGCTATGCTACGGGACAGGTTAGCGGATCCCTTGTCGCTATGCCCTCGCGTCGTTCCAAGTCGGTTTCAGATTCCAGGCCAGAGATAGGAGGGGGGCGTCTTTTAGCCCTGAAAAATCAGATCGAGGCAATCCTCTACCTGAAGGGACAGCCGTTGGCCCTATCGACGCTGGCCCAGTTGGCCCACTGCAGCCGCGAGGAGGCCTACGATGCGCTGTTGGAGCTGATGGAAGACTACGCCCACCGCGATTCTGCCCTAGAGGTGCTGCAGGTGGAGGAGGGGTTTGCTCTGCAGTTGCGGGAGCCTTTTCTGGAGCTGGCCAACCAGCTCTTGCCCCCTGAAATCGGGGTGGGCGCCACCCGTACCTTGGCAACCATCGTTCTACGTGGCCCCCTCTCGCAAGCTGACTTGGTGGAGTTGCGCGGTCAGGGCGCTTACCAACACGTGGCAGAGCTGGTGGAAAAGGGCTTTGTGACCCGCTATCGCAAAGAAGGCAGCCGCTCCCCCTGGTTGCGGGTGACGGATAAGTTCCATCGCTACTTTACAGTGGAGAGGCTGGCCGAAACAGCAGCAGCTTCCTTCCCCGAAGCCTAAACTTGCCGCCCAACTCGATCCCAACCCCACCGGCGATCGTTCTCTCCCAGAAGAGGAGGTTTCGCCTAGGCCAGCGCAGCGCCCTCCGAAACCGTCTTAGGCGGGTTTAAAGAACCATAAAGTCAAGGATCCCCTCGGCGGGGATCCAGAGAAAGGAATCACGGCTTCGGCGGAGAAGGGATCCCTTCCTGCCAAGGGGGGTGGACTTACTTATTGGGCTGAGGGGTGAGCCGCAGGTAGGGCTTGAGCTCCTTGTAACCTTTCGGGAACTTTTCTTTTAGCACTTCAGGATCCTGCAGCGAAGGCGGGATAATGACGTCGTCGCCATCTTTCCAGTCGGCAGGGGTGACGACGCTGTACTTATCCGTCAACTGCAGAGCGTCGATGGCCCGCAAAAGCTCGTCGAAGTTGCGGCCCGTGCTGGCCGGATACGTAAGGATGAGGCGGATTTTCTTGTTGGGATCGATAACGAAAACCGAGCGCACCGTCAAGGGCAGCCCTTCTTGGTTAAGGTTGGTTTGATCCAACATGCCGTAGAGCTGCGAGACCTTGCGGTCTACATCTGCCAAGATGGGGTAGTTCACGATAGCGTTCTGGGTTTCCTCGATGTCTTTCACCCAGCCCAGGTGGGAGTCCACATCGTCCACGCTGAGGGCCAGCACCTTCACCCCCCGCTTTTCAAATTCGGGCATCAGCTTGGCAACGGTGCCCAGTTCGGTGGTGCAGACCGGCGTGTAGTCGGCAGGGTGGGAAAACAACACTACCCAGCTATCCCCGGCCCAGGAGTAGAAGTCAATTTCGCCGTGGGTGGACTTTTGCGTAAAATTGGGAGCTGTATCGCCAAGTCGGAGAGCCATACGCTCTTTCTCCTCAGTAAAGAGTTCAGTCCGGTGAGGCCGGGATCCGGATCCTTGCCATCGATCGATCTACAGTCTATTCTGCCACAAAAACTCCACTTTTCCGAGCGGATTTTAGGATATTTTAAGGTGTTGCCAACTTGCCGGCTAGGGGGAGTGCCCTTTCCCGACGTAAACGATTGTTGCGGGGGAATTAATATTCTGTAAGTTCTTTACAGGCTGCAACGGCGACGTGCTAAGGGTATTGTAGGTAACAGAATCTAGCTTCTCGGGCGAGGCCGTGGGATCGATGGGAAGTGCAGAAACAGCTACAACTTGCAGCTTGGCCAGCCTGTGGGCCCAAAAATATGTAGACAAGCTGCGGGCGCAGGCGGCCTTGGGCGAGCTGCCGGGCGCCCAACTGGCCGACAAAGTGAAGGGATCCCTGCGCTTTGCCAGCTCCCAGGCCTGGGCCAAGACAGAGCGGCTCTTGGCTGCTGAAATACCCAAGCAGCGGCTGGATCCGGACTTGATCGATCCCTGGCAAATTGCCGAGGATTCTCGGGATTTATTTGAGGCGGCAGCGGAAAGTTGTGGGGAGGGCCTCTCGCCGGCTCGCTTTTCGGTGCAGATCGCGCCGCTGATACATTTACGCTGAACACTGCTGAGCATTACTGCTCAGCGGTGAAGCGATAGCATTCTGTCCGTTTCCGTTGTCACTACGCGATGCTGACGCGACCGCGTTAGCGAGACGGAGTCCAAACAGAAAGGCGGTATCCCGCAAAGCCCTGAGCATAACACCCAG
>NZ_JAOALE010000072.1:0-3566 GCF_047462575.1 Synechococcus sp. 'PEA 65AY6A-5F PE A' | reverse complement strand
TCGGAAGCTCCCGTCTACAGCCCGTCAGGGCTTAGCGGGAGAGGATGTCACTTTCACTTTTTTGAGGTCAACCGAGCCCTGGTGTTGGATCGCGCCGCCAGCTTTGGCAGGCGCCTCAACATCCCTTCCGGCCAAGCGGTGCGTTTTGAGCCGGGGCAAACCCAGCGGGTCACTCTGGTGGCGCTGGGAGGCAAGGGTCTGGTGCATGGCTGCAACCGGCTGACGAAGAGCAGCGTCCGCTCTGCAACGCAAAAGCGGCGGGCCCTGGCCCGATTGCAGGAGTGGATGGGCTAGGTGGTTAAGCGCTATGGACATAACGCCCCTCGAAGTATGCAGCTTTGGGCATCTGGGCTGAGGCTTGGCCACATCCCCATCCCACCTCAGATTCAAGAGAGTAGGGCTATCCAATTCTTCCTCTGGGATCTGGCCAATGTTAGAGCGTGAGACTGTTTGGTGGATGTGGGTACAGGGCTTGGGGCTGAATCTTTCTGGGTTGGCCCTGTTGGCAGCAGCAGGTGCCACTTTCGGCCCCCTCTGCTGGACCGGCGCGACGGTGGCGGTGATGCTCAAGTTAATTGGAGATAGCCAACTGCTGCGCGCCTACTGGCTTTGGCAAAGTCGGCACCGCCAAGCGGGATCCCAGCCCGTCAGCTCGGCAGCGGCGCTCCAAAGTCAAGTTTGAACAGTTACCAAACAGCCTGTTCGTGGAGCTTCAGCTTCCCTCTCCCCCTGAGGAAGAGGGGCGGGTGAAGGCCAGCGGCAAAGTGCCTTAACCTTGTTTGAAACGACTGTCAGGGAGTTTGAAACAGCCTGACCCTCACCGCAGGTGGGCCACAGTCACACCCGTACCGCCGTCCTGGGGATCCGCTGGGGCAAACCTCTGGACACGCGGGTGATTTTGGAGGTAGGCCTGGACGCCGGCCCGCAGGCGTCCCGTGCCGTGGCCGTGGATGATCCAAACCGGGCCAGGAGGGGCTTGGGCAAAGTGCTGTTCCAGAATCGCCTCGGCATCGGCTACAGTTTTCCCCCTTAGGTCAAGGGTGTTGCGGCTGGTGCGCAGGTTCAGGGGAGCAGTGGTGGGCGGTGGGGAAGGAGGAGCTTTGGGGCGCTGGCGCTGTTTGGCCTGATGTTCATCGATGGGATCCAACTGGCCCCGCGGCACCGTGAACTTGAGAATGCCGCTGCGCACCACATACACCTCTCCTTCGACGGCAATGACCTCTCCCGTCTGTCCCAGGCCCCGCAGCCGCACCCGATCCCCCACCTCTGGCACGAACTCAGTCTCAACGGGCGGCGGCGAGTAGCGCCTGCGAATCTGCTCCAGCTCAGCAGCGACCTGCTGGGGATCGTCCCCCTGTTGCAGCTTGCGGACGGCGGCGGCCACCTCCCGGCGGGCGGCGGCCAAGAGGGCTTGCAGCCCCTGTTGCTGCCGGTACTCCAGTTGCGCCTCTCGCTCAGCCATTTGCCGACTGCGCTGCTGCATTTGGCGGTACAGGGTTTCCAGCTCTTGGTGCAGGGATCCCACCTGGGCGGCCCGCTCTTCCAACTGGGCCCGTTGCGCCTCCAGCCCCGCGATCACCTTATCCACCTGGCTTTCCCCCTGCAGATGCTGCTGCGCCCGCCGCAGAATCTCCGGCTCCAGGTGCAGCCGCCGGGCGATGGCCAAGGCATTGGAGCGACCAGGGATCCCCCACAGCAGGCGGTAGGTGGGGGCCAGGGTGGCCTCGTCAAACTCCACCGAGGCATTCTCAAAGCCGGGATGCTGGTATTTCAGAGCCTTCAGCTCGCCGTAGTGGGTGGTGGCCAAGGTCAGCAGGGCCTTTTCGGCGAGATACTCCAATAGCCCGGCAGCCAGGGCCGCGCCCTCGCTGGGATCCGTGCCTGCCCCCACCTCGTCCAGCAGAACAAGGGCCGGCGCCGGCTCCGACTGCAAAGCTTGCACGATGCGGCTGATGCGGCGAATATGCCCGGAAAAAGTGGAGAGGCTTTGCTGCAGCGATTGCTCGTCGCCGATGTCGGCATAGACCCCGTCGAACCAGGGCAGTTGGGGCGGATCCTGGGCGGGCAGGAAGATCCCCGCCTTGGCCATAAGCACCAATAGCCCCAAGGTCTTCAGGGCAACCGTCTTGCCGCCAGTGTTGGGGCCGGTGATGACCACGGCGCGGATGGACTCCGAGAGGGTGAAATCGATCGGGATCACCTCCGGGCCCTTGCCTTCCTCGCGAGACTGCCACAGAAGCAAGGGGTGCCTAGCTTGGCGCAGGCGCAATCCTGCCGGGACAAACTGGGGGCGATTGCCCCCCAACCAAAGGCTGTAGCGAGCGCGAGCCAACGCCACCTCCAGCCCCACCATCACCGCCTGCAGATGCTCCAAATCCTCGGCAACAGATCCCACCTGGGCCGAGAGGGCGGCCAAGATCCGCTCTTCCTCCGCCTGGATCTGGGCCTGGGTTTCCCGCAGCCGGTTGCCTAGCTCCACCACAGCGTAGGGCTCTACATAGAGGGTGGCCCCGCTGGCAGAGCTGTCGTGCACAATGCCGCGGATGAGATCCCGATGGGTGGCCTTTACCATCAGCACAAAGCGCCCCTGCCGCTGGCCAATCAACGTGTCCTGCAGCGCCTGGGGGTGCTGACTCATCACCTGTTGTAGGCGTTCTTGGATCTGGCTGCGGTACTGGCGGTGCTGACGGCGCAGGTCTGCCAGGGCGGCGCTGGCGCTATCTCTCACCTCGCCGTGTTCGTCCAGGCAGCGGAAGATCTCCTGCTCTAGCTCAGGATAGGTGCGCAGATTGCTCACCCACTCCTGCAGGCGGGGCAGGCGCTCGTCAGCATCGATGAGTCGGCGAAGGCGGCGAGCAGCCCCCAAGGTGGTGGCAATCTGCACCAGCTCTTCCCCGCTCAGAATGCCCCCCCGTTCGGCCCGTTCCAGGGCCGGCAGCAAGTTGTGGATCCCGTCCAGAGAAATCCCCCCTGGCTGGCTGCAATCCAGCCGGATGGCCTCCTCCGTTTGATCAAGACAGACCTCGCTCTCGGCGCGGCTCCGCCAGGGATCCAGCTCTAGGCAGGCGCGGCGGCCTAGGGGTGTGGCGGCAAAGCTGGCCAAGTGTTGGCAGAGGCGGGGCCACTCCAACAATTCCAAAGTTTCTTGGCGGAGGGAAGGATCGGGCTCAGAACAGATCGGCAGCAGGTTGAAAGTAGTGGGCGTAGGCATTCCTGAAGAAATTAGCCATTCGAGGAAGAACGGAGCTGCAGCCGCTTCATCTCTTGCAAAAACTGCCGCTGGTAGTTGAGAAAGGCAGTGTGCCACTCGCGGAAGCGACGCTCACCATCGCGCACCAACATCTGTCGGTAGTGCTCGGAGTTGAGACGGGGCCGGGCCGAGTTCATGGGGATCGAAGACGCTCTGCCCCTATTGTGGCAGGCCGCGGGGCGCCTTTCATAGCTTCCAACCTGCGGGCAGGCGAGAAAGCACCCCATCTGTTCTGCCGGTGAGGGGAGATTTTTTGCTTGCAGTGTGACATCCTCTCCCGCTAAGCCCTGACGGGCTGTAGACGGGAGCTTCCGAG
>NZ_JAOALE010000071.1:0-3738 GCF_047462575.1 Synechococcus sp. 'PEA 65AY6A-5F PE A' | reverse complement strand
GCAGAGCAGGCTCAGGGCTACTGAAAGCCCGCTCCGTACCGCTTAGCGGTCGGAGTCGGGTAGTTTACGACTAAGGTAGCTCTTGAAGAACTCGCTTCAGGGTGACGATCAGGTGTTCAATATGGGCTTCCTCGATGATCAAAGGCGGGGAAAGGGCAATGGTATCACCTGTAGTGCGAATCAATACCCCACGTTCGTAGCAGCGCAAAAAAGCTTCAAAAGCCCGCGCTGTCGGTCGGCCAGGGATCCCTTCCAATTCAATTGCCCCCACCAAGCCGAGGTTGCGCACATCGATGACATGAGGCAAGCCCCGTAGGGAATGGAGAGCCTCCTCCCAGAGGGGAGCGAGGTTGGCAGCCCGCTCGAACAAGCCTTCTTCTCGATACAGGTTCAGGGTAGCCAAGCCGGCGGCACTGGCAACTGGGTGGCCGGAGTAGGTGTAGCCGTGGAAAAACTCGATGGGGCTCCAGGACAGCGTCCTGCTGTTGTCCCCTGGACGGTGCAGGTCATCAGCGGAACCAGCAGCCTCCATGAAGGCGCTGTAGATCTCTTGCTTGACGATCACTGCGCCCATCGGGATGGTGCCATTGGTGAGGCCCTTGGCACAGCAAATCAGATCCGGCACCACCCCAAAGTAATTGGCCGCAAAAGGGGATCCCAGACGCCCAAAGCCGGTGATCACCTCATCGAAGATGAGCAGAATGCCGTATTTGTCGCAAATGGCCCGCAGCTTTTCCAAATAGCCCACCGGCGGCAGCAACACCCCCGTTGAACCGGCAACCGGCTCTACGATCACCGCTGCAATCGTGCTGGCATCGTGGAGAGCGACGATCCGCTCCAAGTCTTCTGCCAAGTGGGATCCCCAGCGAGGCAGGCCGCGGCTAAAGGCGTTTTGCTCCAGGTTGTGGGTGTGGGGTAGGTGGTCTACGCCGGGAATGAGGCTGCCAAAAAACTTGCGGTTGTTGGAGATGCCCCCGACCGAGATGCCCCCAAAGCCAACGCCGTGGTAGCCCCGTTCCCGGCCAATCAGCCGCTGCCGGGATCCCTGTCCGCGTAAGCGATGGTAGGCGATGGCCATTTTCAGGGCCGTATCCACCGCCTCAGAGCCAGAGTTGGTGAAAAAAACGTGATCCAGTCCGGCAGGAGTGAGCTGGATGAGCTGCTCTGCCAGTTGAAAGGCTTTGGGATGGCCCATTTGAAAAGCTGGGGCGTAGTCCAGTTGGGCCACCTGCTGTTGGATCGCTTCCACAATCGGGGGACGACAGTGGCCAGCATTCACACACCACAGCCCGGCAGTCCCATCTAGGATTTGGCGGCCATCGTGGCTGGTGTAGTACATGTCTCGGGCGGCCACCAACAGGCGCGGGTTGGCTTTAAATTGCCGATTGGCCGTAAAGGGCATCCAAAAAGGCTCCAGATTCAGCTCCGCTTGCAGGGCGACGGCTGCTTTCTCCAGGGTTTCTTGCATGGCTGGCCCTCCGGCAGTAGACGAGATTTCAAGCTGGCGAAGATGAAATCCCTAGATATTGGATAATTTTGAAAGGGGCTCCATCCTGCTAACGGGAACGATAGAGCAATCCTAATCGGCCTGGGAGGCCTCTGGAAAGTTAGTATTTTCGCTCCTGAGGGGGAAACCGGGTGATCACCACGGGGCGATAGCTGATCTGAGGGGATCCCTCGCGAAAGGCAGCCAAGGTGTGTTGTAAAAACCGTTGATCATCCCGTTGGGGGTAATCTTCCCGCGCGTGGGAGCCACGGCTTTCCCGCCGTTCCAGGGCGCTGGCGAGGATCAAGGCCCCCACCGTCATGAGGTTGTCCAGCTCCAGCGCTTCGATCAGCTCGGTGTTCCACACCTTGCCCCGATCGTCCAAATGCAAATCCCGCTCGTAACGCTGGCGGATCTGTTGCCATGTTTGGATCCCTTCTTGGAGAACCGATTCGGTGCGGTAGACGCCGCAATGCTCGGTCATGCAATCTTGAAATTGCCGCCGCACCTGATCAATGCGGCTCTTCCCTGATCGTTCCAGGAGCCCGGCAATCCGCCCGGCGGCCTGTTTGAGTAGGGATCCCTCGTCCACTTTCGGCAAGGCTCGACCTCTGACGGCTTCTACCATGGCTGCCCCTGTGCGCCGCCCGAAAACAACGCACTCTAGGAGAGAGTTGCTGCCCAGCCGATTAGCCCCATGCACCGAAACACAGGCCGTTTCACCGGCAGCGAACAGCCCTTCCACACGGGTTTGGGCATCCCGCAGTACCTGCCCCTCCACCGTCACCGGGATCCCGCCCATGCAGTAGTGCACCGTCGGTCGCACCGGAATGGGATCGACAACCGCATCGATGCCCAAGTGGCGATGGGCCTCCTCCCAACAGAAGGGCAGCCGAGTGTGGATCTTTTCTGCCCCCAGATGCCGCAGGTCTAAGTAGACAAAATCTTTGCCGTCAATACCGCGCCCGGCCCGCACCTCCGTAACAATCGCCCGCGAGGTGATGTCCCGTGGGGCCAATTCCATCTGGCTGGGGGCATAGGCGGCCATAAAGCGCTCCCCCTTCCCATTGATCAGATAGGCCCCCTCTCCACGCACTGCCTCTGAGATCAACACCCCCACCGGATACAGGCCCGTGGGATGAAACTGCACAAACTCCATATCCTGCAGAGGCAGGCCGGCCCGCGCCACCATCGCCATGCCATCGCCGGTGGAAGCAAAGTCGTTGGAAGTGGAGTTGTAGATGCGCCCATAGCCGCCTGTAGCCAACATAACCGCCTTGGCCCGCAGCACTTCCAGCCGTCCGCTGGCCTGCTCCAACATCACCACGCCCTGGACTTGGTTTTCTGCCAGGATCAGATCCAGCACATACCATTCGCTGTAGAGCTTGACCCCAAAGCGCTTGAGGTTGCTCACCAACTCGTGTAAAATGGCTTGCCCAGTTTTGTCGGCGGCATAGCAGGTGCGCGGGTGGCTGTGTCCCCCAAAGGCCCGCTGGGCAATGCGGCCATCCGGCAGGCGGGAGAACAAGACTCCCAGGTGTTCCAGGTCAATGATCACCTCAGGGGCTTCCCGGGCTAGAATCTCCACCGCATCTTGATCCGCTAGGTAGTCGGATCCCTTGACGGTATCGAAGGCGTGGGCTTCCCAGGAATCTTGCGGATCAACATTTTGTAAGGCGGCGGCAATGCCCCCTTGGGCTGCTACCGAGTGGCTGCGAATGGGATGGGTTTTGGACACCAAGGCCAGGTCGAGGCTGGGATCCCGTCGCATAACCTCCAAAGCCGCTCGGCAACCGGCCAGCCCTCCCCCTATGATGACAATGTCGTGTTCCAGCATGGATGCAGGCAAGCTCTCGCAAAGGATTCCGCCACAGCCAGGATGGCGTTTTCCCATTATGGCCGGCCCCAGCAGCCTCTCCAGCAGCACCTGAGTATAGCTCGTTATCAGCAGCGGTGCGGTGCCGTAGGCTTACCACTTTCTGCTCTGACGAACAGCTTTAAGTTGCATCGCTTCCTAACTTCCCTCTTCCCCTGGGAGTGGTCGCGGAAGCAGCGCGGAACGCTTGGGGAGTGTCCCAATCCAGTTTGGAATGGCTATGGCTTGCATGGCGAAGCCATACACTGTTGCCCAGGGCTGCAGCGATTGCATCCTGCTCGTTGCCAAACAGAATGGCAGTATCCCGCAAAGCTCTGATCTGTAAACTACCCGACTCCGACCGCTAAAGCGGTACGGAGCGGGCTTTCAGTAGCCC
>NZ_JAOALE010000070.1:0-3910 GCF_047462575.1 Synechococcus sp. 'PEA 65AY6A-5F PE A' | reverse complement strand
CCATGGTGTGGGGCTAGCGGTTGTTTATCTTATTTTTTGGCCAAAGAGAAGGAAAGAGGTCTTGGTAGGAGAAGTCAGGGACAGGTTGTTTGAGCTATGAAACTATATCAACGACCCCCATCATGGGTAAGCGACTAAAGTGGCTAGCGGGCTTTTCCGCCCCGCACTCAAGTGCGGGGCTACCAAGCTATCCTTTTGTGTGGTATGAGTCTTACGAGGATGAGATTGAGGAGTTTCGCAAAAACTTTTGGTAGTCGGCTTTGCGTTGGAGTCCATCCGCCACAAAGATTCTCCACAGGCTGAGGCTACTCCTCAGGATGTTCTCCACTACTGCCTGAACCAATGGCCTTGGGAGGCGGTACAAACGGTAGTGGAAGGCCGGGCATACCACGCCAAATCTCAAAGCGGTGACCAAGGTGCCGCTTTGTTCTATAACGATAAACTGGTCTACCCGTTAGTCGTCACACCAGCAGCTTCTCTCTTCTGGGAAGCTCCCCTAGACAAGGAGGGCCTGATGGCGAAACCATTGGGCCTTTTCACTCTTTCTTTATCTTGTGGGAGGATCCCCCCAGCCTAAGGAACTTTCGGCAGGATAGGAGACGAATACAATGGTAGTATCATGGCTGCTTTTATTCCCAATCTGCAGGGATCCCGCGGTAAGCTGCAGTGCCGCGCCTTAGCCTGGGCGGTATTTGTCTTTGGCCTGCACTGAGGACTGCACAAAACAAGGAGACGACCGTGGCGCGGGCAAGATGGGATCATTTCGAACACATGGCCGATGTCGGCGTCCGCGGCTATGGGGCGACCCCGGAGGAAGCTTTTGCCCAGGCAGCTTTGGCCCTGACTGCGGTGATCACCAGCGTGGATGAAGTAGCTCCCAGGGAGCGGCTAGAGATTGAGCTAGAAAATTCAGGCGATCTGGAACTGTTGTTGGTGGATTTCCTGAACGCAGTGATCTACGAGATGGCAGTCAGAGGAATGCTCTTTGGGAAAGTTGAAGTGCATCTTGCAAAAGACCATCTCAAGGCCAGCCTGTGGGGGGAAAGAGTTGACCGCGCCAAGCACCGACCGGCAGTAGAAGTTAAAGGGGCAACTTACACGCAACTCAAGGTAGCCCAAGAGGGTGAGCTTTGGGTGGCACAGTGTGTGGTGGATGTGTAAAGGAGGCAGTCTATGGATATCAAGAAACTTGAGCGTGTAGATGAGACTGTCTGGCGCATTCCTCCTAAAGGCAAAATGCGTGCCCCAGTCTTGATCTTTGCCGATGAGGAGTTAATCCGGGAGATGGACGACAAAGTGGCCGAGCAGGCCAGCAACGTGACCACCTTGCCAGGGATCGTGGGAGCCTGCTACGTGATGCCAGATGCCCACTGGGGCTATGGTTTTCCCATCGGTGGGGTGGCTGCTTTCGATGCGGAAGAAGGGGGGGTGATTTCCGCCGGCGGCGTGGGCTTTGACATCTCCTGCGGCGTGAGAACCTTGCGGACGGGGCTGACGCGCGAAGAAGTGGAGGAAGCGGCAGAACCCTTAGCCAATGCCTTGTATGCGAGCGTACCGGTAGGGCTTGGCAGCCGCAGCAAGATCTCCTTGAGCGACAAAGAGATGGAAGCCATGCTGGAAGGCGGAGCAGAATGGGCTGTGGCTCAAGGCTACGGCAAGAAAACAGATCTAGAGCGCATCGAAGAACATGGCCGCATGCGGGGAGCAATGCCGAGCGAAGTCTCCGCCTATGCGCGTGAGCGCCAGCGGCGGGAGATGGGGACTCTAGGCTCAGGTAACCACTACCTCGAAGTCCAGGTTGTTGACGAGATCTACGATCCCAAGGCTGCCGAGAGCTTCGGCCTCAAGCAGGGGGAAGTGGTCATTACTATTCACTGCGGCTCCCGGGGCTTGGGTCACCAGATTGGCACGGAGTATTTGAAGAAGATGCAACAGGCGGCTAAAGAGCACGGCATAGAGCTGCCTGACCGCGAGCTGGCGTGTGCGCCCTTGAAGTCCAAAGTGGGGCAAAGCTACCTGGGAGCAATGCGGGCAGCTATCAACTGCGCCTTGGCCAACCGCCAGATCATCACCCACTGGGTGCGCCAGGTATTCGCCGAGCTTTTTCCCAAGGCTGAACTCGACCTTATCTACGACGTCTCCCACAACACCTGTAAGGAGGAGACGCACGTGATAGAGGGGAAAAAACGTCGCCTGTTCGTCCACCGCAAGGGGGCAACGCGCGCTTTTGGGCCTGGCCACCCAGAGATCCCTCAGGCTTTCCGCTCTATCGGTCAGCCGGTCATCATCGGCGGCTCCATGGGCACGGCCTCCTACATTCTGGTCGGCACGGAGCAAAGTGAGGCCCTTTCCCTCTCCTCGGCCTGCCACGGCGCCGGAAGGGCGATGAGTCGCAACCAAGCTCTCAAAGCCTGGACAGGGCAGGAGATCGTCGAACAACTGAGGCGGCGCGGCGTCATCGTCCGCAGCCCTTCTTTGCGGGGGGTAGCCGAAGAAGCGCCCCAGGCCTACAAAAACGTAGATAAAGTTGTGCGCGCTGCCGACCAAGCCAAGATCGCGAAACTCGTAGCGCGCCTAAGACCCATTCTGTGTATCAAGGGCTAGTTTTTTCTTTCTGACTTCTCAAGATCCCCCCGAAGGGAAAACACTGCTAAAACCTTTGCCGCTCTCGGAATGCCGGGAGCGGTTTCCAATTTCTAGGGATCCCTCTGAAGGGATAACTTCAGGGGATCCAGATCATCCCTGGAACACAGCAGGGGGAGTTTCCAAAGTTTCCAATTCCTAGGGATCCCCCCGAAGGGGGAACTCGGAAGGAGAAGCCTTGTCGGCAGGCTTCTCCTCGTTTCCAATTTCTAGGGATCCCCCCGAAGGGGGAACTTGATCTATCACGAGTTTGATGGCTACGCAATTGGCGGGTTTCCAATTTCTAGGGATCCCCCCGAAGGGGGAACGTGAAGAAAATCAAGACCGGTAACAACAACTACGATCCCCTGTTTCCAATTTCTAGGGATCCCCCCGAAGGGGGAACTTTAAGTAATACTCCTGCTGTATCACCTAGGCTTTCCCGTTTCCAATTTCTAGGGATCCCCCCGAAGGGGGAACTTAAACCAACTTTCATAACCCCACCAAAGGCTGCCGTGTTTCCAATTTCTAGGGATCCCCCCGAAGGGGGAACGACAAAGACTTACGGATCGTTGTCTCTGTCGAAGAGAAAGGTTTCCAATTTCTAGGGATCCCCCCGAAGGGGGAACGTGAAGTAGTGCCAATCAACCCCGAGAAAGTCCGGGAGTTTCCAATTTCTAGGGATCCCCCCGAAGGGGGAACATTAACTTGATCTCCATTTTGTCCTCCCTTGTGTGGTTTCCAATTTCTAGGGATCCCCCCGAAGGGGGAACAGGAGTATGTTATGGAACCGATCGTTACTATTATCCTCGTTTCCAATTTCTAGGGATCCCCCCGAAGGGGGAACACGTACTACAGGGTCCCAGTGTCACGGACCTAAATCAAGTTTCCAATTTCTAGGGATCCCCCCGAAGGGGGAACTCGAAATGGCCCGAGCGGCCTACGAGTGCAAGTTCGGCGGGTTTCCAATTTCTAGGGATCGCCCCGAAGGGGGAACTCCACCCCTATTAAACCCAAGCAGGGCAAGGAATGCAAGACCCATTTGCGAGGGATCCGGAAAAAAGTCGGCAAAAAGGGTGCTGGCGAGGGGGCTTTGGGGCCGGAAAGCCTTGTGGCGCAAGGCGTCGAGGGATCGGACGAAAGAATCGGCCTTTGCGGCTTTTGGCGGATCGCTCGCGCAGGCGTTGATACCGTTTGAGTGTGCTTTTGGAAACACCGAGTGCTTAAGTAGGAAGAGCATGACTCTAGTCAATAATAAGCTCAACTATACTGAAAATAATGTATAATA
>NZ_JAOALE010000069.1:0-4114 GCF_047462575.1 Synechococcus sp. 'PEA 65AY6A-5F PE A' | reverse complement strand
ATTGAACCCCTTCGTCTCACCGCCTATCCTCCATCCCGCCAAGCTGCGCTGTGGCAGGAGTACCCCGGAGGTTCTGATGGCCGAACTTGGCAGTCGGCCTTGGCATACTGGAAGAGTCGTCGTACCTCAGCTACGCAAGTCAAATCCGTGCGCAAACGAGTGACCCTGATTTTTCCTCGCCACTTGGTGAATGTGCCCCTCACCTATCGTCTGGCGAAAGACTTCGATGTAGCCGCCAACATCGTCCGTGCCAGAGTAACCCCTAACGAAGTGGGCACCCTGGTGGTGGAGCTCTCGGGAGATATCGACCAGGTGGAGGCGGGGCTGGAGTGGGTGCAGTCTTTGGGCATTGAGGTGGCCGAGCGGGCTAAAGAAATTCAGATCGACCCAGATTTGTGCGTGGATTGCGGCTTGTGTACGGGCGTTTGCCCCACCGAGGCACTGAAGATTTCCGCTCCCGACTGGAAACTGGAGTTTCTGCGTAATCGCTGTGTTATGTGCGAACAATGCATCCCCACCTGCCCTGTCGGGGCCATCAGCACGAGTTTATAGCGATGAGGCGAAGAGCCGGCTAAGCCGACAAGTTCATTCACTATTACAATGCTGTAATATGACCCCGATTGGACTGGATTTGCCCAGGTTAATTCGAGGCAACTGGATATGCTCTCTACCTCGACGCTCATTGGCTTGACCTATGCTGCGCTAGCAGTTCTCTACCTGCTGGTGCTGCCGTTCTTGTTTTTGGTGTACGTGGACAAGCGCTGGAACTACAGCGGTGCCTGGGAAAAGGTGTTGATGTTTTTCCTAGTTTTGTTTTTCTTCCCCGGTATGGTGCTCGTGGCTCCCTTCATGACGTTTCGGCCCAAGCCGCGTTCGCTCTAGAGCTCGCCCTTCTGCAACCTACCAGCCATGCGCAGACGGGATGTTCTCGGCATTGGCCTAGCCCTGCTCTTGGGGGGAGGACTTCTCTACGGGCTGCTGCTTTGGGCCGGCTTAGATACGGGCGCGGCGCAGCAGGTGTCGAGTGTGGTGTTTCTGCTGGGATGCCTGGGCTGGACGGTGGGCTACCTGAAGCGGGTGTTGAGCAGGGAAATGACTCTGAAGGCCCAGTGGGCCACTTTCGAGAGGCAGCAAATCCAAGAAAAACTTCACTCCCTCTCCCCGGAGGAGTGGCAGGCCTTGCAGGCCGAGCTGGCCTCCGAAACCGAAGAGGAAGCTGAGGGTGGTTTGACCGAGCAAGGCAAGTGCTGAGGCCGCCGGGCAAGCTGTACCCAAAAACTTGTCGCAGATCGGTGGAGTTTCAGCTAGAAACTGCAGGAGCCCCGCACTGTACCCCCTCAATCCCCCCGCCCCCCTGCCCCCATATACGGGGGGTTGGGGGGGAAGGGGGGGCGGTCGGAGTCGGGTAGTTTACGTATCCAAGCGGCTGGGTCAGCCCAGCACTACCGGTATAGCTAGTTACTGTTTCTTCTCTATTGGAAATGCTACCTTGCGCCGTAGGCAAAGTTGTGAACTAAGGCAAGTCGTTTCTCTGCTCACCGTGACCAAGACCGTTCTGGTGGCTCAGGGTCAGCTTTTGCAAGCCCAGCTCTGGAAGCTGGTGCTGGAGTCTCAGCGCCATACAGTGGTGCTGGTTTCTCCTCAGGCAGATCTGGTGGAGGTGGCGGCAACTCATTCTCTGGATCTGATGGTGGTGGATATGACGACGGGGCTGTTTAACCCCTATGCCTTTTGTCGAGAGTGTCGGAGCCGGCTTCCGGATATCCCTGTGATTCTCACTCATTACCCTCGTCGCCCCATCGAGCCGGCAGAGCGGCGCTGGGCCATTTACCAGGGGGCAGCCGAGGTGATCCCCGGTTTGGCCGAAGCCGACGACATTCTCCACTCCCTCGAGCAAATTTACAAGGCAGCCAGGTGGTCTTTTCCCATCGACACGGAAGCTCTTCACGCGGTTCTCGAGCAGCTGGGTTTGTGGTCTGAAAAAGACAGCCCCCCTCCTTCCCTGTCCGTTGCAACAGAAGAACGCCAAGAGCAAACGGCTGCGCCCCCGCCGGCAAAGTATCGATTGATGTATCGGGGCCGCCCTGTCGAGTGAGCTGCAAGCGCTCCACACCACTAACGCGAAGCAGAGGGGATCCCTTGGGCGCTTTTCTCCCCTGGCGGGGTTGGGGATCAGGGCAGCACCAGCGCTAGGGTCGTGCCCTGGGATCCCGTCTCCACCAAACACAAGTCTCCTCCGTGGGCTTGCAGGATACGTTTGGCGATGTACAGCCCCAGACCTCCTGAGCCGGTCGGGTAGTGCTGGCCGGCGATGTGAATGGGTTGGGCGATGTAGGGCTGGGCCAGCTCTTCCAGGGGAGCCGGCAGGCCGGGCCCGTCATCCCGCACCTGGATCTGGCGAGGGCTGATGGTCAGCACCACCACCTGGCGGGCGTAGCGCAAGGCATTGTCCACCAGGTTCACCAGCGCCCGTTCCAGCTCGGCCTCATCGGCATTGGCCCACCCTTCTCCCTCCACTCGCAGGTCGATCCCCCGTTCTCGGGCCAGGGATCCCATGCGTTCGGCCACCCGTCGGGCCAGGGATCCCAGATCGCAAAGACGAGGATGTAGCTCGATCTCGCCCCGCTCTAGGCGGTGGGCCTCCACCATCCGCTGCACCAGGGACAGATTGCGTTGGTTCTCCTGCAAGATGCGATCCAGCAGGGCAAGCCGCTCTTCCGGCTGCAACTGCTGCTCCTGCTTGAGGGCACTTAGCAAATGCCCAAAGGCAATGAGAGGGGTTTTCAGGTCATGCACCAAGGTGGCGGTAAAGGCTTCCCGCCGCAATTGGTCAATCTGGATCTGGCGCAGCAGATGGGCAAAGGCCTGGCGCAGGATCAAAGCCTCTTGGGGATCCCCGGGGCGGAGCAGCAAATTCCAACGGGCCGGCTGGCTAATTAAGGTTTCCAGATGGCCCAGCTCGCGGGCCAGCAAGGTGAGGGGCCGCAAGATTAGGGAAGACAGGACATAGCCCACCACTGCCGATAGCCCTGCTAGCAAAGGGATCCACAGCAGCAGCAGGACAGATCCCTCGGGGCTGAGCTCTGTGCCGGGGAGGATCCACTGCACCGACAGGATGAAAACCAAGTTGGGGACAAAGGAAAGGCTGGCAATCACCAGCGCCACCTGAGTGCGCAGGCTGTGGGGGAAGCGGCGGCGCCAGAACTCAAGTAGACGGCGTCTCAAGGGGGAACGGGAGAGAGGGCTGAGTTGAATTAGGCCAGGAGCGAACAGGCAAGTCAAGAGGGCTGGCAAAAAGTGGGGGCTAAATCCGCCAGAGATAGATGGTGTAGGTGTTGATAACATCTGACACGGTGGTGGTGGCGGTGGGCGGCCAATCCCCCATATCGAAAGTGTGGGTGACCAGGCGGGCGCCAGGCCGGAGCTCGCTGCGCAGCTTGTCTCGAATCAGCAGGTGGGAGCGGGGCAGCAAATAACAGGTCACCACCGTCGCTGGCGAGAGATCCAGGGTGAGCAAGTCCTGCTGCCGAAAACTGACCCGATCCTGAACCTGAGCGGCTTGGGCCGCCTGCTGTGCCTCTAGGATGCGCTCTGGGTCGATATCCACCCCCAGGCCCCGCGTGCCGCAGCGCTGGGCTGCCCGGATAGGAATGCGGCCATCCCCACAGCCCAAGTCGTAGAGGAGATCGTCGCCCCGCACCTGCGCCAGATCCAGCATGGCGTCGATCACCAGGGGCAAGGTGCGCACGTAGGGAGCCAGGCTCTCCCTACCGGAGCGGTTCTGAATGGGTTTGAAACCACGAGGTGCCACGGTGGAGCCGGGAGAGAGCTTTCCCCCTATTTTAGGATCCCTTGGCTGCCGCCTCTTTTGCGGAGAGAGCAGAAAGCACGGTGGCAGGGATTGGGGTTCTCAATCTTAGATTTTGCGGTTCTGTTGTTATCGCGCAGTTGGCACCTTGAGGTGCTGGGGAGGCTCTTCCAGACCGCTATGGCTGGGAGCGCAGTTTTCCGTCCGTGCCGGAGTCTTGCTGAGGATTTTTGGGGTTTCCTAGCTGCAAACTGATACATTTACGCTGAACACTGCTGAGCATTACTGCTCAGCGGTGAAGCGATA
>NZ_JAOALE010000068.1:0-5071 GCF_047462575.1 Synechococcus sp. 'PEA 65AY6A-5F PE A' | reverse complement strand
TGCGATCGCTTCTTTCCTGAACCATGTTCAGGAGAGTTCAGCGTGAATGTATCAGGCTCGTTGGCACAACTGATGTGTAAGAAGCGAATGGGTCGTCCATCCCCAGGAGCTGGCAGGGTGCGAAACTGGCCTACAGGGCTGGTAAACCCCTCGCTGACAAACCGGTAGAAGTAGCGCTGCGCTGGCCTCAAGCCGGTGACGACGGCACGAGCAATGTAGTCGCCTGGCTCAGTGCGGTAGTTGCGGCCCGCCACACGGCGAGCATTAAGCGAAACTTGTTGCGAAATGGGGTTGAACTCGGAATTCTCAGCCACCTGCAACGTCACCGCAACCGTGTCTGTTGCACTGGCCGGGATCACCCGCGTGGAAAGCACCGCCCCTTCCGAGGTGGGATCCCCGGCAAACACCCCTTGGGGAAATCCGGGCTCTCCCAGCGGCGGGATGGAAGAACTGGAGTTGCCCCCACAGGCGGCCAGGGCAGCTGCCCCACCGCCAAACATCAGCAACTGCAGGAAAAAGCGACGGGAACGCAGGGAACTCATACAGCTAACCTCGGCGACGCAGGCAAATGTAAAGGGATCCGCAACAACGGCCAACCGCCCTCAGTCAAGCATTTTTGCGCCCAAACTGAGGTTGTGGGCCGGTGAAAACTGGGTTAGCTTCTGTTTAAGAACGCCGACCTCCGTGCGCCGGCTTTTCACAACCCTTGCTGAGAAGGCTAAAATTCCATTAAGGTTTTTTGCTTTTTGGCTCTGTTTTCCGGTTTTGCGTTCTAGAACCTCTTGTTGACCCAAGGAGGGATCGTCGTGGCTACGGAGACTCTGGTTAAGCCTTCTGTAACCCCGAAGCACATGCCCATGTACCGGGTGTTGCTGCACAACGACGATGTCAACACCATGGAGTACGTGGTGCAGGTGCTGGTGAAGGTGATCCCATCGATGCTGCCGCCGCAAGCCACCGAAATCATGCTGGAAGCCCACAACAACGGCGTTGCTGTGGTCATCGTGGTGCCGCGGGAGCATGCGGAGTTTTACTGCGAGCAGTTGCGCCAGCACGGCCTCACCAGCTCGATCGAGCCGGAACGCTAACTAGGAGCGGGTTGGGTGGGCCTGCAGATTGCCAGACTAAAAGCTTTTCCATTTCCGCTGCGCCTGTTGCTGTTTTTGGGGATCCCCCTTTTGGCCTGGCTGCCGTGGGTCGGCCTAGGGGGGTTTTTCTTTGGGCGAGAGTACCTCTGGCTGCCGCTGTATGCCCTGCTGCTCCTTTGGCTGTGGCTGTGGGGATCCGGGTTTGCCGCCTATGGCTTAGACAAGAGTTGGGCCTGCCGGGCTGGGATCCTCTGGGGCCTGGGGATGGGTGTTGGCGGGCTTTTTCTGCTCTTTGGCCTAGAGGGTGCCCTGGGCTGGCTGAGCTGGCAGCCGGTGGCAGGGGGATCCCTGCTCGGCTATGGCTTGCTGGGGTTAGGGGTGGGCCTGGCGGTGGCGCTGGCGGAAGAGCTGTTGTTCCGCGGTTGGCTGCTGCAGGAGATGGCCTTGGACTACGGCTGGACAAGCGCTCTGTGGGGATCCAGCCTTCTCTTTGCTTTGGCCCATTTCTTAAAGCCGCTGGCGGAGATTCTCGCCACCTGGCCCCAGTTTCCGGGGCTATGGCTGATGGGCTTGCTGCTGGCCCAGGCCAAGGTGTGGAACCAAAACAAGCTAGGACTCAGCCTGGGGCTGCACGCCGGCTGGGTGTGGGGCATCACCTGGGTCAACAACTTGGCTTGGATCGAATACACCGGCAAAGCGCCAGAGTGGCTCACCGGCATCGGCGGCAACCCGCTGGCCGGCTTGATGGGCCTGTTCTTCCTAGTCGGCACCTTCCTTGTTCTCAAGAGGTTGGCTGCCGGCAGGAGCTGAGCAGCGCCGCAGCATCTCCCCTCTCCCTGAGGGAGAGGGGCTGGGGGTGAGGGCCGCCATCTAGGTCGAGACAACTGAAGATTCCGGGATCCCTTCCTCCGCCCAAGGGCCGTTCTCATAGTAGGCGGCCACCCTCTCCCGGTCGGGCTGGGTTAGCAGGCTGACCACCACCAGCACGGCTGTGCCGGCGACCACCGCCGGGATGACCGGCAGCCAGCCGCCCGTCCAGCCTTTGGGCAACAGGCCCGACAGCCAGCCCAAGGTGAGGCCGCTGGAGACCAAAGCTCCGGCCACGGCCCCGGCGCGAGTCGCCCGCTTCCAGTACAGGCCGGCGATCAAGACGGGAAAGAGCATGGCGTTGCCCTGGAAGCTCCAGGTGGCAATCTGGGCAATCAGCCCCGGCGGCCTGACGGCAATGGCAAAGGAGACCAGCCCAATCCCCAGCACCACCCAGCGGCCCAACAGCTCCTCCTGGTGCGGGGAAAGCGGGCGCTTGAGGAAGGTGACCACCAGATCCCGCGTCACTAGGGAGCTGGCCGTGAGCAGTTGCGAGTCCGCCGTGGACATCAAAGCCGCCAGCGCGGCTGTAATCACCACTGCCGCCACGCCGCTGGGCAAGCTCTGCAACATCAGCGGCATGATCTGGTCCGGCTGCTGCAGGTTAGGAAAAGCCAGCCGGCCCCAGACGCCAATGAGGGCTGCCGGGAAAAACACCAGCAGAATGAGCAGCGGCCAGACCACCATCAGAGTCTGGAAGGGACGGGCACTTTTGGCCATGTAGAAGCGCTGGAAAAATTGGGGAAAAAGGGGCGTGGCCATAAAAAACAGCAGTTGGTTGCCCAGCAGGGTCTGCCAGCTCCAACGCCCCTGCGGGCCCGGCAAGCTCAGCCAGGGATCCAACTGCCCAGCCGTTTCCGGGGGCAAGCTCAGGGCCACCGCCACAAAGGCCACCCCCATCCCCAAAACCAGGATGATCCCCTGCACCACGTCCGTCCAGACCACCGCCTGGGAGCCGCCGAAGAGGACATAGCCCAAGATCACCAAGGCCACCACCACCGCCAGGGGCCAGTAGGGGATCCCCTCCCCCAACACCGCCGCCAGGGTGCGGGCTCCGCCAATGATCTGGATGCTGATGTAGGGGGCGGTAAACATCAGGGCGCTAAGGCAGTAGAGTAGAGCCAAAAGAGGGCTGTTGAAGCGGTGGCCGAAAAACTCGGAAGGGGTGATGAAGCCAAAGTGTTGGGCTGCTAGCCATACCCGGTAGCCCACCCACAAAAACAGCCCCGAAATGAAGGCGGTGGTCACTCCCACCCCCAGGAAGATCCCTAGGCCGTGGGTATAGGCATCCGCTGGCACCCCAATGAAGGTAAAGGCACTGAGCAGCGTCGCCAGCGTCGTCAAGGTTAGAGCCAGGGATCCCAGCCCCCGCCCCGCCAAGAAATAGCTCACGGGATCCTGGCCGCTGTGGCGGTAGCTCCACCAGCCAATGGCCGCCAACAGCAGCAGGTACACCCCAACCACACCCAAACTCAAAACCGTGTCACCCATCTCTAGGCCAGCAAACGCGCACAATGTAGAGGTTCAAGGGCACCAGCAGCAACATGGCCAACCCCGCCCCCCAGTACCAAGCCGGGATCCCCAATAGCTGCGGCTGGGCGGAGCGCACGCCCACCCAGGTCAATAGCCACAGCAGGGGATAGATCCCCCACACCCAAGCTTGCCGCAGCCGCCCAAAGCGCAAAAGGCCAGCGGCGGGATCCTGTTCGAGCATCCTCCGACCTCCTGCTGTGCAGGTGCATCTTCAGCGGGACTTCATTTTAAAGCAGGATGGCTCGATTAACCTGGTATTAGCCCCGCGGCAGGGTCGAGGCAGCCAGCCGCCGAGATTCCCCTTTTCGATGATCCAGAGACTTGAGATTGCTTTTTCCTTCCTCCCCCGCTGACAACGCCGGCAGGCCGGGATCCTGCCGCGGCGAACAAGAGCGGCCCTACTGGCTGGCTTGGGCGCAGATTAAGGGCATCGGCCCCCACCGGCTCAAGCGGCTGGCGGAGTTTTTTGGATCCCTGAAGCAGGCCTGGCAGGCGGACGCCCTGGACCTGCAGCAGGTAGAAGGCATCGGCCCTACCTTGGCCCAGGCAATTGTCTCTGCCCGGCCTGGCCTCGATCCTGAGGAGATCCTGGAGCAGACCCAAAAGCCTGGGATCCCTTTCCTAACCCCGGCGGATCCCGGCTATCCGCCGCTGCTGTGGGAGCTGCCGGATCCGCCGCCCCTTCTCTATGTCTTAGGGGAATGCCCCGATTGGCAGCAGCCGGCCATTGCTGTTGTCGGCACCCGCGCCCCCACCTCCTACGGTCGGCTCTGGACTCAGAAAGTTAGTGCCGCCCTGGCAGAAGCCGGCTGTGTGGTGGTCTCGGGGCTGGCCACCGGGATCGACGGCATTGCCCACCAGGCCTGTCTGGATGCCGGCGGCAAGACGGTGGCCGTGGTGGGAACGGGGGTGGATCAGGTTTACCCCGCCCACCATCGCTCCCTCTACCGGCGCATCTTGGAGCAAGGAGCCGTCCTCAGCGAATATCCTCCCGGCACGCCGCCGGCCAAGGAGCACTTTCCCCAGCGCAACCGCATCATCGCCGGCCTCTGCCGCGCCACCTTGGTGATGGAGGCCCCAGAGCGCTCGGGGGCGCTGATTACCGCCCACCTGGCCAACCACTACGGTCGGGAAGTGTACGCCCTACCGGGGAATATCGACACAGCGGCGGCCCGCGGCTGTCTGCAGCTCATCCGCAACGGCGCCGGCATGATCCTGGGGATTGAGGAGCTGCTCCAAGAGCTGGATTTGGTTCAGGGATCCCCTCCCCCAGAACAGCCCCCCTCCTTCGGCCCCAGCGATCCCCAGCAGCAGCTTCTCTGGCAGCTCCTGGGCAACGAAATCCTCAGCCTCGACGCCCTGGTCCAGGCCACCCAGATGGACATTGCCACCCTCTCCAGCACCCTGCTGCTTATGGAACTGGAAGGCTGGCTGGTGCAACTGCCGGGGATGCGCTACCAGCGGGCTCGCTGAGGTTGGATCCCTGCCCAGCTTCTCCGATAGGAGCATGACTCTAGTCAATAATAAGCTGAAAATAATGTATAATATGTTCAGTACGGATTACTACCAGTTGATCTTTCTGT
>NZ_JAOALE010000066.1:0-5536 GCF_047462575.1 Synechococcus sp. 'PEA 65AY6A-5F PE A' | reverse complement strand
GTGTGGGGCTAGCGGTTGTTCATCTCATTTTTTGGCCAAAGAGAAGGAAAAAGGTGTTGGTGGGAGAAGTCAGGAACAGGTTGTTTGAGCTATGAAACTATATCAACGACCCCCATCATGGGTAAGCGACTAAAGTGGCTAGCGGGCTTTTCCGGCGCGCACTCAAGTGCGGGGCTACCAAGCTATCCTTTTGTGTCGGGAAGCAACCTGATCTTTTTTGGAGCGGCCATGAACGCGCGTCAACTGGCCCTCTTGGCTCTGCAGAAGATCGAGCGGCACAACGCCTATGCCGACGTGGTGCTAGAACACTTGTTGGCCCATAGCCGCCTGATCCCTGCCGACTGCCACCTGGTCAGCGAGTTGGTGTATGGGATTACCCGCCGTCGCCGCACCCTTGATGCCCTGATCGACTGCTTTGCCCGGCGCCCCGCCCACCAGCAACCGCTCGATTTGCGGCTGATTCTCTACCTTGGCTTCTACCAACTGGCTTTTCTGGATCACATCCCGCCCAGGGCCGCCATTCACACCAGCGTGGAGCTGGCCCGCCAGGTGGGCCTGGGATCCCTGACGGGGGTAGTCAACGGCATCTTGCGCGCCTACCAGCGGCAAGCGTTGGATGGGGCGGAAAAGGATCCCCTCAAGCCCTTGCAGGACACTCTGCCCACTGACCCGATTCAGGCCTTGGGGATCCGGCATAGCTTTCCCGATTGGCTGGTGCGCCTCTGGTGGGAGCGCCTGGGACCAGCCGAGACCGAGCAGTTGTGCGCCTGGTTCAACCAGCCGCCCCACCTGGATCTGCGGGTCAACCCGCTGCGGGCGGATGTGGACAAAGTCATCCAAGCCTTGGCAGAAGCGGGGATCCCTGCCTCACCCATCCCTGAGGTGCCGGGCGCCCTGCGCCTGGGACAACATGCCGGCGACATCACGGCCCTGCCCGGCTTTGCCCAAGGCTGGTGGAGCGTTCAGGATGCCAGCGCCCAGCAGGTGGTGCACTATCTGGATCCCCAGCCGGGAGAGCGAGTCATCGACTGCTGCGCCGCTCCGGGCGGCAAGACCACGCATATGGCCGAGCAGATGCAGGATCGCGGCGAGATCTGGGCCCTGGACCGCCATCCCCACCGCCTGCGCCGCCTAGAGGAAAATGTGCAGCGCTTGGGCTTGAGCTCGATCCGTCCCCTGGCCATCGACCTGCTCTCCCTGGACGCCGCTGCCGAACCTCCTGCACCCCTGCCCCCGTGGCAGAGCGCCGACCGAGTGTTGTTGGATGCCCCCTGCTCCGGCTTGGGCACCCTGCACCGCCACGCCGACGCCCGCTGGCGGCAAACCCCCGCCCAGATTCAAGAGCTGGCCCATCTGCAAGCTCAGCTTCTGCAGGTCGCAGCCCGGTGGCTCAAGCCGGGCGGACTGTTGGTGTACGCCACCTGCACCCTGCATCCTGCCGAAAACGAGGCAGTCATCCAGTCTTTTCTGAACCGGCATCCCCACTGGGCTGCCGAAGGGGATCCCCTGCTCATCTGGCCTCATCGCCAGGATCGGGATGGATTTTTTATCCAACGGTTGCGTCGCCGCGATTAAGCCTTCCCCGCCCCATCTCTCCTCTTCCTCCGCATGGCTTCTGAGCTGCTCACCAGCCCCAAAAACCCTTGGATCCGACAGTTGCGGCAGTTGCACCGCAGCAAAGGCCGGCGAGAACAGGGCGCCTTCCTGGTCGAGGGATCCCACCTCCTCGAAGAGGCGCTGGGGGTCGGCTGGCCTCTGCGAGCTGTCTGCTACACCTTCGACTGGGCTGAGCGTCACCCCCGCTTGTTGGCCAGCCTGCCCAAGCATCTGCGGCGGCAGGCCGTCAGCTTGGAAGTGATGGCGGCCCTCTCTACGACCGAGTCTCCGGAAGGGGTTGTAGCTGTGGCCGTTAGCCGGCAAATCGCCTCCCCTCCCCCAGAGGCGCTGCGCCTGGGCTTGGTGGTCGAAACGCTGCAAGATCCAGGTAATTTGGGATCCCTGATCCGCGTCGTGGCGGCCACCGGAGCCGATGGCCTCTGGCTAAGCGCAGACAGCGTCGATCCGGAAAACCCCAAAGTCCTGCGGGCCTCCGCCGGCCAGTGGTTTCGCCGCCCGCCTCAGGTTCTCTCTGACTTGCCCGCCTGGATCCAGTCCTGTCGTCGCCAAGGGATCCAAGTTTTGGCCGCCACCCTCGCCCCTCTGGCCACCTGTTACTGGGATCACGACCTCACTCGGCCAACCCTTTTTCTCTTGGGCAACGAAGGGGCTGGCCTGCAGGAATCGACGATCCAACTGGCCGATGCCCAGGTGCGGATCCCGATGGCTGCTGGCGTCGAGTCCCTCAACGTGGCCATGACCGGGGGATTGCTGCTCTACGAAGCTTTGCGCCAGCAGCGAGCCCAGTTGAGAGGCACAGCTTGAAGAGCCGCCCTCGTTTCAAAACTCCTCATCTGCAAAGATGGGGGCCTCAACCTCTTCCTGCTCTCCCTCCTCTATCCCCCCCGGTCGGCTGGCAGAAACCGTTACCCCTGCAGAAAGTTTTTCCCGCACAGCCGCTTCCACCTCCGCCAGGATCTCCGGCTTTTCTTTCAGGTAAACGACCAGATTGTCTCTCCCTTGGGCCACATTTTCCTCTTTGTAGCTGTACCAGGAACCGCGTCGTTTGAGAATGCCCATCTCCTCGGCCAGATCGATAATGCAGCCGATGTTGGAGATGCCCTGGCCGAAGATGATGTCGAATTCTGCCCGCCGGAATGGGGGAGCAACTTTGTTTTTCACCACCTTGACCCGCGCCCGGATCCCGTATTCTTCAGCACCTTTCTTCAGAGTTTGCACGCGGCGAATATCCAGCCGCACCGACGCATAGAACTTGAGGGCATTGCCGCCAGTGGTGGTTTCCTGGGGGCCGTAGCCGATGCCGCCGATTTTGGAGCGCAACTGGTTGAGGAACAGAACAATTGACCCGGTTTTGCTGACGTTGCCGGCAATCTTGCGCAGCGCTTGGCTCATCAGGCGGGCCTGTAACCCCACATGGGCGTCTCCCATATCCCCCTCGATCTCGGCGCGGGGAACCAACGCTGCCACCGAGTCCACCACCACAATGTCCACAGCAGCAGAGCGCACCAGTTGATCGACAATCTCCAGGGCGGCCTCCCCCGTGTCCGGCTGGGAGATGAGCAGATTCTGGATATCTACCCCCAAAGCCGCCGCGTAGGCGGGATCCAGCGCGTGCTCGGCATCCACAAAAGCAGCCGTTCCCCCTCGTTTTTGCACCTCAGCGATGGCGTGCAGAGCAACCGAGGTTTTCCCAGAAGATTCCGGCCCGAAGACTTCGATGATTCGCCCCTTGGGGTAGCCACCGCCCATGGCCAAGTCGAGGGTGATAGCGCCGCTGGGTATGGTCTCCACCCGCATCTGGGCCGCATCTCCCAGGCGCATGATCGCCCCTTTGCCAAAATTGCGCTCGATCTGGCCCAACACCTGATCCAGAGCTTTGCGTTTCTCCGACTTCAACTTGTCCAAGTCGTCGCCGTTGTTCACGTCGGCAGCTTTGCGGGCCATAACCAGCACCCTCCCCCAGGAGTCGCGGTGGAAAATCAAGCCTGCATTCTAACATTGTCGCCTTGTTGCCCCCAGCGGATCCCTTGATCTCCCTCCAATTGCAGTCAGCTCGTACCTTGCCTCGGTTCCAAGCTCCCCTCTCCCTGAGGGAGAGGGGCTGGGGGTGAGGGCCGCTCCCTGAGGGAGAGGGGTTGGGGGTGAGGGTCGCAGAACAGGTAGAGTGAGCTAGAAAGACCGGTTTAGGAATACTGCCGTGTTCACGACCCTGGTGTTGCGATCCCCCGGTCCAATTGTGTTTAGCTGGGGGCCATTCAGCCTACGCTGGTATGGCCTGCTGATCGGCTTAGCAACCGTTTTGGGCCTGTTTCTAGCTCGCCACCTGGCGGCACGGCGCGGTCTTCCCCCCAATTCCATGTCCGATCTGCTGCCGTGGCTGGTGGTGGGATCCCTGCCCCTTGCCCGTTTTTACTACGTGGCTTTTGAGTGGGAGCGATATCGAGATGGCCCTTGGTGGAAAGTCCTGGCCCTCTGGCAGGGGGGAATGGCCATCCATGGCGCTTTGCTCGGGGGCACTGCAGCGCTTTACCTGTTTGCCCACCGGCATCGGCTCAACTTCTGGCTGCTGGCCGATTGCATCGTTCCTTCCCTCAGCCTTGGCCAGAGCATCGGTCGCTGGGGCAACTTCTTCAACAACGAGGCCTATGGAAAGGCTTTGTCTCCGGCTAGTTCTCTGTGGATCCAACTGCAGCTCCCCGACGGATCCCGCGTGCATCCCACTTTTTTGTACGAATCCCTCTGGAACCTCGGCCTCTTCGGGATCCTGCTCTTTTTGAACTATCGGCGCCAGCCTCCGCCCGGTAGCCTCCTGGGCCTCTACCTGCTGGGGTATAGTCTTGGACGCTTCTGGATCGAGGGGCTGCGCGCCGACAGCCTCATGCTGGGGCCCCTGCGGGTGGCCCAGGGGGTGAGCCTACTGCTCATCGGAGCTGGCCTGGCCCTGATGCTGACCGCTCAAAGACGTGCTTCTGCTCACCTGAGCCCAGTGAGGCCCTCACCCGCTCTCTCGACAGGGATCCCTGCCCCTGAGCACCCCCCGAAGGAGCCGTAAGCCATGGCGAGCGCACGAGATGAAGAGCTTTGGCAACAAGCTTCCCCTCTGGTGTTGTCCTCTGCCGCTGCCACCCAATCGCTGGCGGCCCTGGTGGCTCAGGCCGCCGTTCGCCTCCTCAGAGGCCCGCAACACAGCCCCCAGCGCAGGAGCAAGACAGACTCCCCTCCCGGCCTGGTGATCCTTCTAGAGGGCAATCTGGGCAGCGGCAAAACCACCTTTGTGCAGGGGCTGGGGCAAGGGCTGGGGATCCCGGAGCCCATCGACAGCCCCACCTTCGTGCTGGTGCAGGAATACCACACGGGACGGATCCCTCTTTTTCATTGCGATCTCTACCGTCTAGAGTCCGCCTCTGGCGGAGCCGAGTCCTCAGCTCTGGACGATCTGGGGCTGGAAGAACTTTGGAGCCAAGCTGGGATCACCGCCATCGAGTGGCCTCAGTACCTGCCCTACTGGCCAGCAACCTACCTCTGGCTGTGCCTAGAAGCCCATCCCCAGGCAGAGGGATCCCGCCTGCTGTATGCCAAGGGCAAAGGATCCCAGCTCGCCCACCTTTGGCAACAAGTTCTCTCTCAATTCACCCAGCAAGACCCTCAAGAGAACGGGATTCTCTTCTCCTCCTGAAAGGGGATCCCGAATTCGTATGGACTTACCCTCAACCCAAGAGCCAAAACTCGCGCAACTGAAAAGACGGAGCTCACTTTCCTCGGCAATAGCCACGCCATCCCCTTCTCGCAAGGGCAGCCCGTTCAGAGTCGCATTGCCCCGGGCTACCTGCAGCCACCCATAACGCTCCTTATCCAAGCGTTGGCTGGTGGGTGGTATTGACATATGGGTTGAGGTGGGGGTAAGGTAGTAAAGCGCCAG
>NZ_JAOALE010000065.1:0-5819 GCF_047462575.1 Synechococcus sp. 'PEA 65AY6A-5F PE A' | reverse complement strand
TGGTGCGAATGTGATTGCGCTTTTGGGGGCTGCTGTAAACCAGCCTAGAGGTTCGTGGTTGGCTTGCCAACTGCAGGGCTACCGTTCGCGCCAGCGGGCCGGAGGCCTTAAGCCCGCCCTGTACTGCGAAGCAGTCAGGGTCGGGTAGTTTACTCAACTGTAGTTGCTTCTTTCCATCCTAAGTTCAAACAAATAGCCACAACATATGGATCTCATTTTGCGCCGGGCCAATTTGCCGGATGGCCGCAAGGGAATCGATATCGGTATCGAGGGGGATCGCATTGTGGCTCTGGAAAGCAACTTACAAGCCACTGCCCCCCAAGAAATTGATGTCAGCAACCGCTTGGTGTCGCCCCCCTTCGTGGATGCCCACTTTCACATGGATGCCACCCTCACCTATGGGATCCCGCGCGTCAACCAGTCGGGCACCTTGCTAGAAGGGATCGCCCTCTGGGGGGAGTTGAAGCCGCTGTTGACCCCCGAGGCAGTCATAGAGAGGGCCTTGACCTATTGCGACTGGGCAGTGGCGCGTGGGATCCTGGCCATCCGCACCCATGTGGATGTGTGCGATCCCAACCTGTTGGCGGTGCGGGCGCTGCTGGAAGTCAAGCAAAAAGTGGCTCCCTACTTGGATTTGCAACTGGTGGCCTTTCCTCAGGATGGCTACTATCGCTCGCCAGGGGCGGTGCAGCTTCTGGAGAAGGCTCTGGATTTGGGGGTGGAGGTGGTGGGCGGGATCCCCCACTTCGAGCGGACGATGGCCGAAGGGGCAGCTGCGGTGCGGGCCTTGTGCGAGATCGCGGCGGCGCGGGGTCTGCGGGTGGATCTGCACTGCGACGAGACAGACGATCCGCTTTCGCGCCACGTGGAGACCCTGGCCTACGAGACGCAGCGGCTGGGCTTGCAGGGGCGGGTGGCCGCCTCCCACCTCACCTCGATGCACTCAATGGACAACGCCTACGTGAGCAAACTCATTCCCCTGATGGCCGAAGCAGAGCTGGGGGTGATCGCCAACCCGCTGGTGAACCTGGTGCTGCAGGGCCGCCACGATACCTATCCCAAGCGGCGGGGGCTGACGCGGGTGCCGGAGCTGATGGCCGCCGGGCTGACCGTAGCTTTTGGCCAGGACTGCGTGATGGATCCCTGGTATCCCCTGGGCAGCGGCAACATGCTGGAGGTGGCCCACATGGGGATCCACGCTGCCCAACTGACAGGCTATGAGCAGATGCGGCAGTGTTTCTTGGCGGTTACGGAAAACCCGGCCCGCATTCTGGGGTTAGAAGGCTACGGACTAGAACCCGGCTGCTATGCCGACTTGGTGGTGCTCCAGGCTGCCGATGCTGTCGAAGCCATTCGCCTGCAACCGGCTTGCCTGTACGTTTTCCGTCGGGGACGGCTGATCGCCCAAACCCCGCCGGTGGTTGCCCAGCTCCATTTGCCGGGGCGCCCGGCCCAGGTGGACTTCACCCGCCAGCTTTAACGGCGCACGGTGCCGCTGAAGCCGCTGGCTTTGAACTGCTCCATAGTCAGAGGCAGCGGGCTGGTCACGGGCACGGAGATGCGAATGGAGAAGGGGCTTTCGCCGGGGGGAACCTCCTCGATGGCTCCCAGGCGGGTGCGCTCCGGCAGAACCTCATTGCCGTTGGCATCGTAAAGGCGACCGAAGACATCCGCATTCAGCACAGTATTTCTGGAGCGGTTGACCACCGTGCCTTCAATGAATAGGCACCTGGCCGGTATGGGGTTGCCGTTGCTGGTAACCAGGTTGGTGTATTCGGGGGTATCCGGGCAGGGGGTGAGGTGCAAATCCTTCAGTTGCAGGGGGATGGCTCCAAAACCCAGCAAGAGCGCCGCCAAAGCTGCACAACCCAGGCTCCAGCAGAGGGAGCGAAGCCCCTTCTTCCAAACTTGGCTCATGTTTTTTCTCCAAGGCCCATCTCCCCTAGTCTAGGGGATCCCCCGCCCGGTAAAACCCCTCCTCGGTCTGGATCCCGTCCAAGCGCTGATCCCAGGGATCCTGAGGCAGAGGCTGCTCCAGTAGGCAGGCCTGCGGGACAATGCCCCACTTGGGCACGCCGGGATCCGGCAGCGAGGCCAAAAAGCGGTCGTAATAGCCGCCGCCATAGCCCAGGCGCCTCCCCCAGCGATCGCAGGCCAGGGCGGGCACAAGGATTAACTCGGCTTCGGCGGGATCGATGACTTCGCTGCTGGGAGAGGGCTCCAGCAACCCCCAGCGGTTGGGAACAAGCTCAGCTGGGTGGTAGCGGTGCCACCGCAACTGCCGCTGCGGCAAGCAACGAGGGATCCCCCAGCGCTTTTCAGGGAAAAGGGCGAACAGGGATCCCAAGTCCACCTCGGAGCCGAAGGCCACGTAGGCCAGGATGGTCTTGGCCGCCAAAAGCCGGGGCTGAGAGGCCAGATGAGCCACTATCTTCTGCTCGACCAGAGAGCGATCCACCCCTTGCCGCACTTGGCGGAAGTGCCGGCGCAAGCGAGCTTTGGGGAGAAAATTGGGCCCCACAGACGGAGACAGGTTTGTAGCGTAGAAGGGAGTTGCCGCAGCGCCATGCCATCTCCCTGCCTTGACTTTCCCCACCCCCAGTCAAGCTTAGGGGTGGATATCCAGAACCTACTGGATGGCCAGGAGCTCCACTTCAAAATCGAGAGTAGCGTTGGGAGGGATCACGCCGCCGGCGCCGCGGCTGCCATAGGCCAACTCCGGCGGAATGCGCAAATACCGCTTGCCACCCACCCGCATGGTGGCCAGACCTTCCTCCCAGCCACGGATCACCTGCCCTACCCCGTAGGTGAAGGTAAAAGGTTGATTGCGCTTGTAGGAGCTATCGAAGACGGTGCCATCCTGCAGCTTGCCCACGTAGTTCACCACCACCGTTTGCCCCGGCTGAGGTGAAGGCCCTGTACCTTCGACAAGGTCGTAGTACTGCAGACCCGACTCGGTGGTGATAAATTGCTGGGCTTGAGATTGCACAGTAACTGCTGGGTGATCTTTGGCTCGCGACAGAGCCATGGCCGGCTGTCCAGCCCACACCCCAATCCACAGCAAACCCAGCAACAGCAGCAGCATCTGTTTCATCCGTTGGCGTCCCCCCGGTGCCGACTTTTTGCCTCCCCAACAATCTTAGGGGATCCCCTCATCCTATTTCGGCAAATTCGACGATCTGCCCTTGATGGTCGCGCACCCAGAAGACAAAAGGCTTTTCGGAGCGGACGCTGCTGCGGATCCCTTGCTTGTTGATCCGCTTCAGGAGGGCTTTGAGGGCTTCCCGTTCGTAGGTGGTGTGGCGATAGCGGACGCCGCTGCTGCGACCGGCTGCCGCCCCGTAGGCAGGTACAAAGGGAGTTCTGGAGAGACTGCCGTAGGGATCCGTGGTACCGGGGATCACGTGCAGTTGCACGGTGTCGGAGAGCTGATACCAGAGGCCAGCGGTATCGAGAGGTGTCGAGGTGGAGCGGGCTTTGGCATCAAGGCGGGAGCTGAGGCCAATATCCGCCGGGAAGTAGGCAGATCCCAGGCTGGAGCCGACCATGCTTTGCTCATAGCCGTAGTAGTACTGCAGCGGCAGCTCCGCCTCCGGCAGCCTCAAGACCTTTTCGTAAAACCCTCGCGCCTGCTCCAGATCGGGCACGATGATGGTGTAAACCCGCGGTGCGCCGCTCAGAAACGTCCACATGGCCCCGCCGTAGGCCGATAGCAGCAAAAACATCAGCCCCTTCGTGGAGAGCAAAACCTCCAGGGGGATCAGCGGCAGCATCAGTCCAAGGGGGGTTGGCATTGGCGCTTGTCCATTTGCGGGTGGCTCTGTAGTCCAGTATAGGATCCCTAGGCTGATGAAGCTTGCCCTGTTTGCCCCCACCCCGCGCGGTCGCCGCTTGGCCCAGGCTCTGCTGTCGCTGCTGCCAGAGGAGTGGATCTGCTGGAGCAAAGCCAATCCACAGGGAGAGCCGCTGCCTTGGCCCTGGCAAGCCTATGGGGATCCCAGCCATCCCACAGCGCCCAGATCCCTGGCGGCAGCGGTGGCCCAAACTTGGCCCCAGGTGCAGGGCTGTCTTTTCATCTTGCCAGTTGGGTCGGTGGTGCGGCTAATTGCCCCCCTCTTGCAGGACAAATACCGGGATCCGGCGGTGGTGGTGGTGGATGAATCAGGCCGCTGGGCCATTAGCCTCTGCGGGGGACATGTGGGCGGGGCCGATGCGCTGGCGCGGCAGGTGGCGGCTGCTTTGGGAGCCGAGCCGATCCTCACCTCTGCTTCCGAGGGGCTGGGGATCCCGCCTTTGGATTTGCTGGGGGATCCCTACGGCTGGCGGCGGGGCAGTGGCGATTGGAACGGGGTAGCTGCTGCCCTGACGCGGGGAGAGCCGGTGGCCGTAGAGCAAACCTGCGGCACGCAGCTCTGGCGGCGGGCCTGGCCAGCGGATCATCCTCTTTTGACTACGGCTCCCGACCAAGCAGTGGCCCAGATCCGGATTGGGGAATACACAACGCCTTGCCCCCACATCCCCACCGTCCACTGGCATCCGCGGGTGCTGTGGGTGGGGGTGGGCTGCGAGCGGGGCACCAGCCGCGCCTGGCTGGAGGGATCCCTGCGGCGCCTGTTGCAAAACCAGGGGCTGGCCCTCGAGGCCGTTGCCGGCTTGGCCACTCTGGAGCTGAAACGGGATGAGGCGGGGCTCTTGGAGCTGGCCCAGGCCCATGGCTGGCCCATCCAGTTTTTCTCCGCCGCGGCCCTGGCAGGGATCCCGGTTCCCCACCCTTCAGAGGCGGTGCGGCAGGCGGTGGGCACCCCTTCGGTGGCGGAGGCGGCTGCTCTTTTGGCGGCCCAGCGCTGGTCGGGAGAGGACAATCCAGCCCAGGGGAGAGCCACCCTTGTCTGCCCCAAGCAGATCTTCACCTCAGAAAGCGAGGGAGCTTGTACCCTGGCCATTGCCCGCGCCGCCCGCGAGTATTCCCCTCGCGCCGGGCACCTGTGGCTAATTGGCATCGGCCCTGGGGATCCCGCCCAATTGACCTTGGCCGCCCGCCTGGCCCTGGCCCAAGCCGAGGTGGTGATTGGCTACCAGCTTTACCTGGACTTGGTGGCGCCCCTCCTGCACCCCGGCCAGATTTGCGAAGCCTTTCCCATCACCCAGGAGGTGCAGCGGGCGCAGCGCGCCATCGCCCTGGCCCAGCAGGGGCTGCAGGTGGCGGTGATCTCTTCGGGGGATGCGGGGATCTACGGCATGGCCGGCCTGGTGCTGGAGTACTTGGCCCGCAGCGGCTGGGATGGGATCCGCCCCTCCCTGGAGGTGCTGCCGGGGATCTCCGCCCTTCAAGCTGCTGCCGCTCGCCTAGGAGCCCCTCTCATGCAGGATTTTTGCGCTATTTCCCTCTCGGATCGCCTCACCCCCTGGCCGGCCATCGAGCAACGCCTGCAGGCGGCTGCCCAGGCCGACTTTGTGGTGGCCCTGTATAACCCCCGCTCGCGGCAGCGGTTGGATCCCTTCCTCAAGGCGCTGCAGATCTTTCGCCGGGCCCGCCCCACCCACACCCCGGTGGCGGTGGCCCGCAACCTCTACCGTCCCGGCGAGGCCATCCACCTCACCACGCTAGGGGAGTTGGATCCTGAGCAGGTGGACATGTTTACCCTGGTCTTGATCGGCAGCTCGCAGACCTTTCGCTACGGCAGCCGGCTGATCACTCCCCGCGGCTACCGCTTGTGATGAACCCACCTGATGGCCGTTGGATTTCGATTCAAAACACCGTGAGGTGACATCCTCTCCCGCTAAGCCCTGACGGGCTGTAGACGGGAGCTTCCGAGAAT
>NZ_JAOALE010000064.1:0-6942 GCF_047462575.1 Synechococcus sp. 'PEA 65AY6A-5F PE A' | reverse complement strand
GGAATGAAAAGATACGTGCGTCGTAGGTAACGAACCTACGCTTGAACTCTTTAACCGGACGGTTGCGCTGTCTCGCCACTTTGCGGGAACCCGCCACCCGTCTGCACACCTGTTGAGCCAAGTTACTGGACAAGCCAAACCAGGCTCGAATCTCGTAGTAGCAAAGGGATTGGAGTTTGACTGCGTTGACTACTTTTTCTAGTGTGTTTTGGTTGACCCAGTTCAATGCCTGTACAAAGGCATCCATCGTCGCGTCCAATTTGGCGGCTTGCGACGGGGACACCTTGAGCTTATAGGATATGGTCAGGACTTGGCTCATAAGTTCATTGTACTTCATCAAAGCGCATTCCTCCCGACACTGACCCTACGGGTACAGTGCGGGGCTCCTGCGATTTCTAGCTGAGTGGCGTTGATGGTCTCAAACTGGTTGAATTCAGGGGTGAAGATCTTAGCCATCGTGAAATGCTCCCTACGCCTGGGTGTTTGTACCACCTTAACAAAAGTTAACGCTAGCTGCCACGTTCGCACAGCTACATCAGGGGGGCAGAGTCAGCGCAATATCACTTTGGGAGAAAGCAACAACGTCAGGGATCCCTGGCAATAGTCGATACGGCCTTCTGCAAAGCGCACCTGGGCCAAGCCTGCCTTTTTGAGGGTAATGGCCTGGGGATTGGCCGGCTGCAGGCCAATAGCCGCCTGTATCCACAGGCTCAGATCCGGCTGGTGGCCGACCAAGGCCAGAGACGTGAAGGGATCCCGCTCCGCCTGCCAGCGCACCAGGTCGGCGAAGCTGCCGTCCGGGGCCAGCGGCTCAAACACTTCTAGAGCTTCGGCCAAGTTCTCGTCGAAAAAAATCTCCGCCGTCTGCCGCGCCCTCACAAGGGGACTGGTGAGCAGGAGATCCCACTTCCAGCCCATATCCTTGAGTTGGCGGGCAATTTTGCGGCAGCGCTTGCGTCCCTCATCGGTCAAGGCGCGAAAAGCGTCCTCCACTCCCGCTTGCGCTTCTTCGGCTATGCCGTGGCGAATAAAATCCACAGCCACTTCCTGGACGGAAGCCCGCTTCTCGGCTTCAGCCTGATTGCTTCCCTCTGGCCCGAGCTCAAATGTCATCGGCCCTTGCACGCTTTCTCACTCCTTCAGTCCAGAATACCCCGCTCGGCTTGGAAAAAGCTCGCCTGTTCAGCCTGACCCTCCGGCAGAAAATTGCAGGCGCCTGCTGCGGCCTAAAACAAAAGCCCAGAAAGTTGTGATAGGATTGCTTGAAGTGACAGGTATGTACTGTTTCAGGAGTTCTCCAAGCATGTCTGCAGCAATAGACGTCGCTGATGCTACCTTTGAGGCAGAGGTGCTGCGTAGCGATATTCCGGTCTTAGTGGATTTCTGGGCGCCCTGGTGTGGCCCATGCCGGATGGTGGCTCCTGTGGTTCAGGAGATAGCCGAGCAGTATGCCGGCAAGGTTAAGGTTGTGAAAATTAATACAGACGAGAATCCCCAAACTGCCAGCCAGTATGGCATTCGCAGCATTCCCACTTTGATGCTCTTCAAGGGAGGCCAGAAGGTCGATGTGGTAGTCGGCGCTGTGCCCAAGGCAACTCTAACGACAATTCTGGAGAAGCACTTCGACACGCCTGCCGAGAGCTAAGGTCCTAGCAGGAGGAGCGGCCCTCAACGCTTCAGAGCGCTATGTTTGGATCCGGGGGTAAGGCCTAAGTAGCATTTAGCGTCGATAGCCTATTGCAGTAAAGTAATGACAGAGAACTCTGGATTCTGGCTTGGCTGATTCCCTTTCTTCTCTTCTCCAGGAAATTTTCTCCAACGCCGAGACTCGTCTGAAGCAGTTGGAGCATCACCCCAACCAGACGGCTTGGCTGCGCGTTTTGCAGTCGCTGCAGCGGATGGGATCTCTGAATCTCAGCCGCCTGGACGCTAAGATCCTAGCGGCCACGCTTGAGGATCTGGAGCAGGGCTTTGCGGCCTTCCAGAACTATGTCCATCAGCGCAAGGTAACAGTTTTTGGGTCGGCACGGGTAGGGCCGGACAGCCCGGAATACCGCCAGGCACAGTTGTTCGCCCACTGCATCAGCCAGCGAGGGTTCATGGTGCTGACGGGGGGCGGCGGTGGGATTATGGAAGCCGGCAATCGGGGCGCAGGGCTGGAAAACTCGTTTGGGCTGAATATCCAGCTTCCCTTCGAGCAGATGGCCAATCCTGTGATTGCCGCCAGCGATCGGGTAATTAACTTTAAGTATTTCTTTTCACGCAAGCTCTTTTTTGTCAAAGAAACCGATGCGCTGGTGCTTTTCCCCGGTGGCTTTGGTACGCAGGATGAGGCTTTTGAATGTCTGACCTTGATGCAAACCGGCAAAACCAAGCTCATGCCCTTGGTGCTGGTGGACAAGAAGGGCGGTTGCTACTGGAAAGAATGGGATGAATATGTGCGGGAGCATCTACTCAGCCGCGGCCTGATCAGCCCGGAAGATCTCTTCTTATACACCTTAACCGACGATGTAGGGGACGCCTGCCAGCAGATCCTAGATTTTTATCGCATCTTTCACAGCAATCGCTATGTGCGGGAACTGCTGGTTTTGCGCTTGAATGCCAAGCTCTCGCCCCAGGCTCTGGATATCTTAAACGAAGAGTTTGCCGACATTCTCGACTCGGGCCGGATCGAGCAAACCGAGGCTTTGCCGGAAGAAGCAGAGGAAGAGATTGCCCATCTGCCGCGGCTGGTGATGCACTTTAACCAGCGTAACTTTGGACGGCTGTGGCAAATGGTGCGCCGGATCAACACGCTTCATCCAGCACAGCCGGATCGTCTGCAAATGCGCCCCGACCAAAAGTAGGGGATTGTCGGAAGGGATCCCAATGGGCCGGTTGTTTGTCAAAATCTGCGGCATCACCCGCCAGGATCAAGCGGAGGCTATCGCCGCGCTGGGGGTGAGCGCTCTTGGATTTATCGCAGTGCCCAACACGCCGCGCTATTTGCCTCTCTCCCAGGCCCGCTGGCTTGCCTCCCTACCCCGCCATGTGGAAAAGGTGGGGGTCTTTGTGGATCCGGATCCCCGTACCATTGCCACCTGGGTGGAAGTGGGCGGCCTCACGGCTGTTCAGCTCCACGGCCGGGAATCGCCAGAAGAGTGCCGGCAACTGGGAGAATGGCTCCCTGGCATTCGCCGCATTAAGGCCCTGCGCATTCGCCACCTGGCAGATCTGGAGGCAGCCCACCTCTACGGCGACTGTGTGGAGGCTCTGCTTCTGGACGCCTATCACCCCCAGCGTGCGGGTGGCACTGGGCAAACCCTCAACTGGCCAGAGTTGGCCCACCGCTCTCTGCCCTTGCCCTGGCTCCTGGCCGGTGGCCTCACCCCAGACAATGTTCTGCAGGCCCTCAGCCACCTCCAGCCCAGCGGCATTGATCTCTCCAGCGGTGTGGAACGCCAGCCGGGCGACAAAGATCTGCACAAAGTCTGGCGTCTGCTGCAGCAGTTGGAATCCCAAGGGTGGCAAATCGCTTCTGCCCTACCTCAACCCAATCAAGGCCTTTAGCCCCTCCGTCCGAGCCGGATCCCTATTGCAAGGATTGGAAGGATTGAATGTCTAGCCCCGGCTCAAACATCAGCTCTTTCACCTCTCCAAACCTTCCCATCACTCCCAGATCGCGGTCGTTGAAGGTCACCAACACCCCGCCGGCATTGCCGGCGCGCAGCACAATCGATCGCTCGGCTTCCCAGTTCAGCTCCGCCCCCGGCTGCAGGGTGGCCTCAAAAACGGTTTGTCCATCGGCAATGACTCGTAGCCAGGAGGGACGCTCTACCACGCGAATATCAAGGCGCACCGGCTTGCGCGGCGGGGCCTCCAACACGTCGGGGAAAACCCCCTGGATGCGCGTCCACTGATCCAGTGTGGGAAACATCTGGCGAAGGGTCGGTTCTGGGCTGCGCCCAGGGGAGTCAGCTGCTCGCGGCTGCGACTGGGATCCCTCGCCGCTTTGTAGGCTGGCCAGCCAATGCCCAAAGGGGTTGCCCGTGCCGTCCAAAAGAGCCGACAGCCCTCCCACCGCCAGCACGACCAGCACCACATAGGCGGCCCAAAGGTGAAAGGGGCGCAGGGCAAAGGCCGGCTGTTCGCCAACAGCAGTAAGAGGAGGGAGCGCATGGGGCGTTTTGGCAGATAGGAGTGGCAAAGCTTGCCGAGATAAAGCCTCGCCATCCAGCCCCAGATAGTTGGCATAGCGCTTAATGAAGCCTTGCACGTAAACCGGCTCCGGCAGCCGACTCAAGTCTGCTTCCTCCAGGGCCTGCAGATATTGGGAGCGGATGAATGTATCGTTGGCTACATCTGTCAACGTCAGCCCCCGTGCCTCTCGTGTTTGCCGCAACAGGGATCCCAGGGCTTCCAATCGCGTTAGCGGGACCGAGTCCTTAGAGCGTTCCGACTCTTGCATCGTTCGGCTACCTGCGGAAGAGAGGAGGCTAGTGTGAGATTGTGCGCACAGTTCCCACAGCTAATTATGAAGAGGGACGGAAAGAGTGCAAAGAGGCGCTTCTGAACAGAGCCAAGCTGTCGGTACCGGCAAGAGGGGCTAGCAGAGCCTGAACCTCTTGGGGCTCCAATAGGCGGAACTGACCTGCCTTTAGGTTTCCGAGGTGCAGCGGGCCGATTGCTTCCCGATGCAGCCTGAGCACCGGATGCCCCAGCTGCTCCGCTACGCGCCGAATTTGCCGGTTGCGCCCCTCAAACAAAACCACCCTCAGCCACGAGGAATTGGCATCCTGCCTATACCCAAAGTTGGGAGCAGGGCAGAACTCCACCTCTGCCGGCAGAGTAGTGTACCCCTCTAAGTTTACTCCGTCTCGCCACTGTTGCAGGGTAGCCCGGCTCGGACGCCCCTGTACCTGCACCCGATAGATTTTGGGCAGATGATAGCGCGGATGGGTCAGCTTCAGCGTCAGGTCGCCATCGTTGGTGAGCAGCAGCGCCCCACTGCTGTCTGCATCCAGTCGGCCCACGGGATAAAGGCGGATCTGCCGGTTCCAGGGCGGGGGAAGCAGATCCAGCACCGTCTTGCGCCCCCACGGATCCTTGCAGGTTGACAAAACCCCCAGGGGCTTGTGCAGGAGCAAAACGTAGCGGGCTGGATCCCCGAAAGGGATCACCCGTCCATCCACCTCGACGCGATCCCGTTCGGGATCGGCTTTAAAGCCCAGCTCGGTGACCACCTTCCCGTTCACCCGAATGCGCCCGGCCAGGATCCAGGCTTCCACCTGGCGACGGGAGGCCAGCCCCTGTTGAGCCAAGAGCTTCTGGAGCCGTTGGGGTGTCGCCATAGGCATGGGGTCACAAGAGAAACAGCGATCGGAGAACGGGGCTGCTAGGCAGCAGAGTCTTCGGATTTCGAGAGCAGATCCGGCAGTTCCGCAGGACTGGAGGCCAATAGCAGCATTTCTGACTTCGACCCTGAGCTATCTCCCAGGGAATAGCTGAGGCCACAATCAAATTCTTCTGCCAGCCGGCAGACTTCCTTGAGATCTCCCACCGACCAAATGCTCCAACTGCTCCGAATCTGGTTATCCACCCACACTTGCACGCGGTTGCCTTCGATGTGAATGATGCGCTTGGGGTTGGCTTCTGAGGCCCGGCCTGTAGACTCAACCAAGGCCTCCGGCCCGCTGACGCCAACGGAAGATTTTTGCCTCAAAGCCCCCAGAGCAGCCATTAACTGCGGCAGAGCCAGTAAAAGGTGCTGGGTGGCTTGTTGGGGTTGCCCTTTCAAGCAGGAAACCAAAGCTTCGGCAACACTCTGGTTCAGAGCTTGCAGAGCTTGGAGTGGAGTAGCACCCGCTAAAGCGGGATCCGGTTGCAGTGGGCTTTGAACATCCATGAAAAGGCAGAAAAGGCACAAACCGCAACTTTACAGCCCTTTCGCCGGTTTACGGCAGCGACGGTGCTGCCCATTGGGGCAGAAGGCCCCGGTTGGCGTAAGCATGCCGCCGACATTGAGCCCTGTACAGATGAGATGGCCGGGGAAAAGGCCGTATGGCTTCCTTAAGCCTAACAAATCCAAAAACTTCTCCGTGAGACAACATTGCTTTGAGGTTGTCCGCATCGCTGCGAAGCCAAGGCCTCTCCGGTCCACTTGGTCATTCAGGTAGGTTCTTTTCTCGCTTGTGCAAAGCAGGCGGAGCTTTAGCGCAGATCCCCCAGGTTGGCACGAAAGTGGGCAACTCTTAAAGCGAGCAACTATTGTTGTTCGCTCAATTCGTCTTCTTCACCCCCAGGGGTGTCCGCCATCCTTCCCTCAACCCCAGGGTGGGATCCCTCCTGTTGTTGGGCCTCAGCGGGCTGTCTCAGTTGGTTGAGCAGGGCCAGAACCCGGGATCCCCGCTCCAAAGAGCGATCCTGCAAAAACACCACCGTCGGCACCCGTCGCAGGCCGAGGCGCTGACCGATTTCCCGCCGCACGAAGGGAGTGGCGGAAGCCAGCCCCTCCATGGTCTGCTGCTGGGCCGCTTCATCGCCATAGATGCTGACGAAGATGCGGGCATTTTGCAGGTCATTGGAAACCTCTACGTCCACAATGCTGACCATCCCTGCCCCCACCCGGTCATCTTTGATCTCCGAGAGCAGGATTTGGCTGACCTCCCGTTTGATCAGCTCGGCTACCCGTGCCACCCGTCGCGCTGTCGCCATTTTTCTGTCCTTAGGTTCCTATCTTCTGCAAACTTGCTCTGGCCGGTTGCCGGCGGCTCCTTAGGTGGTGCCAGCTTCTCCTCGCCATGTCCTCAGAACAGTAGCAGATGCTACGCGCCTCTTCTCCTTCCCCCTCTATTCTGGGTCCATGTCCACCCTATCTTGAGTATGAATACGTGACGTACTCCCGCACTCATGCTGACGCATAGAGTGCAGGCTTCCCAGTGACTCCTGCCCGATAGCAGGACA
>NZ_JAOALE010000063.1:0-7076 GCF_047462575.1 Synechococcus sp. 'PEA 65AY6A-5F PE A' | reverse complement strand
TCCCCCATCCCGCCAAGCTGCGCTGTGGCGGGAGTACCCCGGAGGTTCTGATGGACAACCTCCTAAAGTCTCTGGGTCTTTGGGGGATCCTTAGAAAGCAGCTAGCGGATGGTTAACAGCTTGGTTTCGTCGGGAAAGGTGGCCTCTACTTGAATTTCCGGGATCCCTGGCATCACGTCCTCTCGGCTCAGCCACGTCAGACCTTCGCTCATCACCTGAGCAACGGTTTTCCCTTCCCGCGCCCCTCCAAGATAGCTGCGCTCAGGTAGGTCACCGCCTTGGGGTAATTGAGTTGGAGGCCCCACTGCCGCCGATCCCGAGCTAGCTGGACGGCCAGGTAGAGCAACCTCCTGGGGGGACAAGTACATGGAGCGACCTCGAAAGATACAAAACGATACAGAACAGGCAGCAGCAGGCTCACTTAGCCTAGAGTTGACTTAACACTTTAGTACCCCCTTTGGGCAAAAATAAGGATGCAGAGGCTACAGGGAGCTCCGCTTTTCTCGCCAAACCAAGAGCCTCCACCTCTTTCCACCTCTGCTGTTGCAATTTTCCGCGCCTGCAACCCAAGATGAAAGGGTAACAATAAAGTTAAAGAGAGAAGTAAAAGTTTATCTGATCCTCATTTAGCCCTAGCTTGGTTGACCTGAGATCCATTGGCTAATTCCCCTTAGCAGGTGTTGATTGGGTTCTTTTGAGCAGCCATGAAACTCGAACTGACTCCTAGACAACGGAAGATCCTGTGGGCAACGGTGCGCAGGTATATTGCCACGGCAGAACCTGTCGGCTCCAAAACCTTGGCCCAGTCCTACAACCTCGGAGTCAGCACGGCTACCATTCGCAACGACTTGGCCACGCTGGAGCAGGTTGGGTTGCTGTTCCAGCCCCACACCTCTGCCGGTCGGATCCCTTCTGACTTTGGCTATCGGGTCTATGTGAACGATCTGTTGAGCTCCGCCAACATGGATGGGATCCCGAACGATGCTCCCCAGCCGGAGCCCCATCCTGCGCTGCAGCAGTTGCTGGATCAGCTCAACCGTGAGCTGGGGGACGACCTCGATAGCTTCCTACAGAGGGTGGCACAGCTTTTGGCCCACTTGAGCGGTTGCATCGCCCTCATCACCCCTCCCCAGGGGCCGGTGGTAGCCGTTCACCACGTGCAGTTGTTGTCGGTGGGGCCGGGGCGGGTAATGGTGCTGGTGGTTACGGATTCCTATCAAACCCACTCGGCCTTGGTCAGCCCACCGGATTGGCCTGACGATCGGCGCGAGGATCTGGAAGATGAACTGCAGCTACTGAGCAACTTCCTCACCCTGAAATTGCGGGGCAAGACTTTTGCCGAGCTGCAGGATCTGAGCTGGTTGAAGCTGGATGAGGAGTTTCGCGCTTACAGCCATTGGCTGCAGCAACTGCTGCGCTCGGTAGTCCAACGCTACCTGCGGCCCTCTCTAGGACAGGTGTTCAGCGCGGGCATGACGGAGCTGATGCGGCAGCCGGAGTTTTCCCAGGCTCAGCGGATGCAGGCGGTGGCCCAGTTGCTCGAAGAGGGATCCGAGCAGCTGCAGGGGATGATCGGGCTCTATTCCACGCCAGGTTGCCTGTTCACGAGCGAAGCGGCTCTCTCGGCCCCGTCGGCCAGGGAGAAGGCATCCTCCAGCACCGCAGATCAGGATCCATCCCACAACGTTCCCGTGATCATCTACATTGGCAGCGAGAACCCGCTGGAATCGCTGCACCACTGCACGGTCATCGCCTCAGTTTATCGCCGCCGCTCGGCGCCGCTGGGGACGGTCACCTTGCTGGGGCCGACTCGCATGGCCTACGAGCGGAGCATTGCGGCTGTGCAGACGGTGGCCTCGCATCTCACTCGGGCCCTTGCCTGAGGGATCCCAGGTCTGGGTTGCCCCCGAGCAATAGCCAACTGTGGCCAGGCTTTCTCCTCTTCACTTGCGGGTTCAGTGTGCCATTCGCGAGCGGCAACTGCTTCGCCCCGGCCAGCGGCTGCTGGTAGCTTTTTCCGGCGGACAAGATTCTTTTTCCCTGCTCCAGATCTTGCGGGATTTGCAGCCGCGCTGGCGGTGGCAGATCTTTGTTTTGCACTGCGATCACCGTTGGTCAGCCGATGAGACGGCGTGTGCCCAGTTTTTGCAGGGATGGCTGCAACAGCAGGGCCTGCCCCACGCCGTTGAGACTGCCGATCCCATCCGCTGGGATGAGGCGGGGGCCAGGGCTTGGCGCTACCAGCAACTGGACAAATGGGCGCGCACCTGGAGCTGCGAGGCGGTGGCCACGGGGCACACGGCCAGCGACCGGGCGGAGACGTTTTTGTGGAACCTGCTGCGGGGCACGGGGGCTGCCGGCCTGGTCAGCCTAGATTGGCAACGGCGTTTGGACGAGCGGGATCCCACCTCCGCTTGGTTGGTGCGTCCCCTGCTGGGCCTTTCCCGCTGGGAAACGGAAGAGTTCTGCCGACAATACCAGTTGCCGGTCTGGCCGGATCGCAGCAACCAGGATTTGGCTCATGGCCGCAACCGCCTTCGCCTAGAGGTGATGCCCTATCTCAAGCAGCACTTTAACCCGCAACTGGAAGCGGCTTTGAATCGGGCGGCCACGCTGTTGCAGGCAGAGCATGAGCTGGTGGTGGCGCAAGCCGCCCAACTATGGTTGCAGGTGTACGAGCCGGCTTTGCCGGGGCTGCGACGGGATCCCTTGCGGGCTGCGCCCCTGGCTCTGCAGCGGCAGGTGATGTTCCAATTCTTGTCGCTGCTGCTGCCCCATCACCCGACTTTTGAGCAGGTGGAAGCCGGGATCCGGCTCTTGAAAGCAGGCCGCCGCAGCCGCAGCCCCGACTACCCAGGGGGTGGCTGGTTGGAGGTGAGGGGAGATTGCGTGGTCTGGGTTGCTGCTTCTCAGCCCGCCAGTTTTGTCCCCTAGGCCGGGATCGGCATGCCCACAAAAGCTCTTGGGCAAAGTTGTGGCTGCCCTATTTAGGTCCACTCCGGTCTTAACCAGAAGAAGCCGGCCAAGGGTGAACCCGGCCCGTTTGCGGCTGAAGGGCAACCTGGGGAGATGGGCACCCCTGGCAACCCAGAGCAAGGGGGAGTAGGTCAATCCGGCAACCGGCCAAACCTGACGCCGGGGTAGTAGTAGGCCAAGATTTGGCGGTAAGTCCAGCCCCGGCGGGCCAATTCTTGGGCGCCCCACTGGCTCATGCCGATGCCATGCCCGTACTTGGGATAGGGGCTAAAATCCGGCAGGCTTTTTAGGTAAGGGATCCCGCTCACCCCGACGGTTTGGCTGCCGGCGCTGGCGCTATACATGGCATTCACGAATTGCCCCCCATACACCATGACGATGCCGCGGGTGGCGTGTGTTGCTGCTAGGGCGGCTGCCGAGCGCTGCGACAGACCCCGATACACCTGGGAGCGGGTGTCGCTAAACACGTCAAACCAGCCGCGGGAATTGCGGTGGTGAAGAACATAGGTGCGGGCTGCCACCGCCTGGGCCTTGAGGGCCTCGGGCAGAAAGCGGGATCCCATCTCGGCTTCCACCACGCCGGCCACGTAGTCTTCCAGATCCACGTAATTGATGGCCAGCAAGCGGTTGTAGCCGGTCAGGAGCACTTTGCCAGAATACCAGCGGCCATCCACCGCCACCAGGCCACCCGCTTGCGGCTCGATGAACAACACCGGGCTGACCACCCCCTGCAGGCGCACCCCCTGAGGGCCGGGCTGGGCCAGAAACCCTTGCATGGGGGGCAACTCGGCCAGCACCTCTTGGCGGCTATTGGTCAGTTGGGCAGGGAGAGAAACCCCCACCACCAAAGGGGCGGTGGCATCGGCCAAGGCCACCCGCACCGTTACCCCCCAAGCGCTCTCGATCCATCCCCCTAAGGCGCCCACCAGCAGGGATCCCAGGAGGGCAAGCCAACCCCGTGCTCCCATCTGCCCAGAGTTCTTTTTTGTACAGCAACCCCAGCCTAGGATAGGGCAAATCGGACTTGGGGACAAAAATCAGGGTGCCTAGAGGGCAGGACGGGATCCCGTTGGCAGGGGAGGGGACGGCTGGGGCTGTTCCGAAGGGACAGGATCTGGCTGTCGAAACCGATCGGTTTCCAGGCCCAAGGCAAAGCGCAGGGAGGATCCCGGTCGCCCGTTGGAGAAGCAGAGAAAAGAGCCCAAGGAAGCCAACGCCAGAAGGGCGGCGTAGCCAAACATGGCCCGATACCCGAACCCCCCCGCCAGCGTGCCCAGGATCGGCCCCGCCAGCCCAATGCCCAAGTCAAAGCCACACATCACCAAGCTAAACAGGCGACCGCGCTCCGCCGGCTCAGAGCGATCCGCCACCAGGGCGGAGATCAGCGGGATCAAGGTGCCAAAACCCGACCCCACCACGATCCCGGCGGCGAGAAAAGCCGCAGCGCTGTCGGCAACCCTCAGGATCCCCATCGCCAGAGCATAGGTGGCCAGGCTGAGCGAGATGAACGGCCCCCGCCCGTAGCGGTCGGAAGCGCGACCAGCCAGCAGGCGCACGCCGAAGCTGGACAGGGCCACCGCCGTATAAAAAAGACCTGGATTCAGGGGAACTCCGGCCTCTTGGATCAACAGAGCCACAAACGTGGTCTGGGTGCCAAAGGCCAGGCCAACCAACAACATGACCCCGGCGAGAGAGCACACCTTCGGGCTGAGCACAAGGCCCCAAAACGCCCCATCCGAGGGCAGGGATCCCCAATCCCCACGGCGCTGCTCTCGAACCAATTGGGTACAGAAAAAGCCCACCAACCCCAGCAAAGCGGCGAAGAGAAACAGAGGGCCATAACCGGCCAGCTCCTGCAAAAAACCGCCCAAAGCAGGGCCGATGGCTACACCCATGGGATTGACCAAGCTCATGTAGCCCAAGATCTCGCCGCGTTTTTCTTCCGGGGCAAAATCCGCCACCAAAGTAACGTAGGCGGTGGCAAAAGCGGCGATGCTGATCCCATGAAAGGCCCGTACCAGCGCTATCCACGGGATCCAATCCCAAAGCCAGTACCCCAAAGGCGCCATCCCCGCCGCGCCCATGCCGATGAGCAACACAATGCGCCGACTGTGGCCATCCGCCAGCCGCCCCAGCCAAGAACGAAAAGCCAGCAGCCCAATCGAGAAGGCCCCCATCACCAAGCCCACCTCTTGGCTGGTGCCGCCCACATCCCGGACGTAGAGCGGCAGCGTGGGTAACAGCGCAGACAGACTGGCCCAAAAGAGCAGCCCGGCCACGAACAAAATGCCCAAGTTGCGCCGCTGTGCTGGCTGTAGCCGCCCAAATGCCCTCACGCCCACTCCTGATGAAACTCTTACAACCATGCCGAGGAGCAAAGCCGTCTCCACGGCATCCCCGAACAGAAGTATTACGAAATGTATATTTGGGTGGTGACTTTTTGGATCTTAACCTCTTGTCTGGAGCTGCGCAGGAGGGCAGACGTTAGCCTGGAAATGGCCTTTTTGTACGCTGGCCTATGGCGGAACGGTCGGATCCCTTGACTCGCGGTTTAGTTGCCCTGATTCGAGGCTACCAGGTGGCCATCTCCCCTCTGCTACCGCCTGCCTGCCGCTACTACCCCACCTGCTCCCAGTACACCCTGGAAGCCGTGCGGCGCTACGGTGCCATCCGAGGCGGTTGGCTGGGGATCCGCCGCCTCTGCCGCTGCCACCCTTGGCACCCGGGAGGCTACGACCCGGTGCCCGACTTGCCGGGATCCGCACCCGAGGAAAACGGTCGCCCCAGCCCAGATGGCCAACATTCTGGATCTGGGGGTTGAAGAGTTGCAGCTTTTAACCGCCGCTATCGGTAGCAGGCCACCGCCTCGATTTCCACCAAGGCATTCAAGGGCAGGCCAGCCACCTGCACGCAAGAGCGGGCCGGTGCCGGATCGGCGGCAAAAAACTCTCGATAAACCGCGTTCATGGCGGCAAAGTCTTTCATATCCGCCAAAAAAACGGTGGTCTTCACCACATTGGCCAAGCTTGTTCCCCCTGCTTCCAGCACGGCTTTCAGGTTCAGCAGCGCCTGCCGAGTTTGCGAGGCAACATCTTCCCCCGCCAGCTTGCCGGTTTTGGGATCCAGGCCCACCTGTCCGGCGGCGAATAGAAATGGCCCCGCAGCGGCAATGCCCTGGCTGTAAGGGCCGACAGGGGCAGGAGCAGCCTCGGTTCGCACCTCCTGCGGCCCTGCCTCAGCTCGAGTGGGGTGGTTAGGCTCAGAACTGACCGGCTTCCTCTGCTCCATGGGGATCGGCGGAACTCTGCAGCTAAGCTACCACAGGGGGATCCCGCAAAAAACAAGCCGGCAACGGCAAGATCAACTTGTCGACAAAAAGCAGTGCCTATGCCCTTGATCAAGTTGCAAACGCCTCTAAAGCCGGAACCTGCCGCTGTAGAGGCGCTGCTCAAGTCGCTCTCTGCTGCTCTGGCCAAACAGGTGGGCAAGCTGGAAGCCTACGTGATGACCGCCTTTGAAGGAGGGATCCCGATGACCTTTGCCGGCAGTGGGGATCCCTGCTGCTATGTGGAGATCAAGATTGACACTCCCACCGCCTAAAGGCGGGGGATTCTTACGCAGTCCACAAAAGAACCCGTAACGGCGTTGTCAAAGCGCCTCTAGACAGTTCCTGAAGGCAAAGCCCCAAGGTTCTGCTGACTTTCTTAAGCAGGTTGGCGGCAGCATTCGCCTCAGCCCAGAGGGTCTCCACCCGTCGGGTTTTTCACCATAATTAGGTAGCTCATCTCCATCTAGGAAGCTTGCCTGCGAGCTGTACGCCTCCTCTACCTCAATAAACTCCATGCCATAATGCTGACATAATTGCGCAATACGCTCCTTGAACCGACCTGTTGGAATGAAAACAAAGTTTTGGTTATTGACCTTCCCTAAACCGCATTCTTTGTTCCAACCAAAGACTATTCTCCCAATTGAGTGGTGCAAACAGAAGTCAATGACCTTGCCCGCAGCTTTGTGGATTGCATTCTCCGGTTTCCGTAATTCGACGAAGCTTTTGCAACCAAAACCCCCGCAGCTTGTGAGTCTTGAGCCTAGCCAGCTCC
>NZ_JAOALE010000062.1:0-7270 GCF_047462575.1 Synechococcus sp. 'PEA 65AY6A-5F PE A' | reverse complement strand
CTCGGAAGCTCCCGTCTACAGCCCGTCAGGGCTTAGCGGGAGAGGATGTCACACTCTTGTCTAGATCCACACACGAATTCTGTAAGATACCCGCACGAGACCAGGGGGACTAACCTGTTGACCCCGCTCCTGGGTCGGTGGAGCTCTGGCAACGCGCGACGTAGTGGGGGCAGCGACAGGGGCCCAGGGGGTTCACAGCACAGGGCAGATAGGGCGAGCGAGAAAAGTAGCGGCAGGAGGGATCCCAACTCGAGGTGGGCTGCAGCTGGCGGGAGGGAGTGGGCTCATCCCAGCTTGAGGGGCGACGGGAGCCTCTCTTTTCCAGCAGAGGGAGCAACTGGGCCAAGAACGTCAGGCCCAACCACAAACCGACTCCCAGGATCAGCGCTGGCACCATTGCCCTCCTCCGTCGGCCAACAGCCTTGTCTTCCAACCAGAACCAGCCTAGGCCAGCCGGTTGGCAGAGGGCCAGCCTTGGCAGACAGTTTCGCAACTGTCCTGGTTAGCCAGCGAAGAGCCGGGAGAAAAAACGACTAGAGTGAGAAATGGAGCCGTTACCTCGTTTTTGAATGCCATGACCACCTCCACCCTCGATGCTGCCGCCATCCTTGAGGCGTTGCGCCCGGTTCAAGATCCGGAGCTGCGCCGCAGCCTGGTGGAACTGAACATGATCCGCGACATTCGCGTCGAGCCCAAGCGGGTGGCCTTTACCCTGGTGCTGACCACGCCGGCCTGCCCCTTGCGGGAATTCATTGTGGACGAGTGCAAAGCTGCCATCCGCCGCTTGGCCCCAGTTGAAGCCATTGATGTCACAGTAACGGCGGAAACCCCCCGCTCCCCTTCTCTGCCGGATCGCCAGTCTGTCCCCGGCGTGCGCAACATCATCGCCATCTCCAGCGGCAAGGGAGGCGTGGGCAAAACCTCCGTCTCGGTCAATGTGGCCGTGGCCCTGGCCCAGAGCGGAGCGCGGGTGGGGCTGCTGGATGCCGATATCTACGGCCCCAATGTGCCGCTGATGCTGGGCCTCCAGGATCGCTCTTTGTTGGTGCGCAAGCGGGAGGACGGCGGCGAAGACATCTTCCCCCTGGAAAATTACGGCGTCAAGATGGTGTCGATGGGCCTGCTGGTGGGGCGGGATCAGCCGGTGATCTGGCGGGGGCCAATGCTCAACGGCGTCATCCGGCAGTTTCTCTATCAGGTGCAGTGGGGGGAGCTGGACTATCTCATCGTGGATATGCCCCCCGGCACCGGCGACGCCCAACTGACCCTGGTGCAGGCGGTGCCCTTGGCCGGCGCCGTGATCGTCACCACACCGCAGTCGGTGGCCCTGCTGGATAGCCGCAAGGGCTTGAACATGTTTCGCCAGTTGGGGGTGCCCATCCTCGGCATTGTCGAGAACATGAGCTACTTCATTCCCCCCGACCTGCCGGATCGCCAGTACGACATCTTTGGCTCAGCAGGCGGAGAGACCACGGCCCGCGAGCTGGGTGTCCCACTGCTGGGGCGGATCCCGCTGGAAATTGCCCTGCGGCAGGGGGGAGATGCGGGCCAGCCCATCGTGGTCGGTCAGCCTGAGTCTGCTTCTGCCCAAGCTCTGCAGCAGATCGCCAAAACCTTGGCCGGCCGCGTCTCCATGCTGGCCTTGGGGGCCGGCTAGAAGCGCTCCGCTTCCACCAACGACACCCCGAAGCTGCGTCCTCCCAAGACAATGCCCTCTTGGGCCTTGCCGCGCACGGTTACGGTGCTGTTCATGGCCGGCAAGCCCTTGTCGGTGATGACCCAGAGGGAGCCGCTGCTGTCTTGGATCTCGTACACACCCTGGCCGAACACCCCTATCTGGTTGACCACGCGACCGCGGACGTACACATTGGTGTAGCGGGAAGGATTTTGTTCGATCTGGGCAATCGGGGTTGTGCCAATGCCTAAGCGCGCCAACGGCCCACATCCTGTCAGGGCTAGGCTGGCACAGAACAAGAGTACCAGGGATCCACCGCGGAACGATTGGCCGAGTTGCCGTTTCATGGGTTGCTTCCCTCACGAGCCCTTGCTCTCACCATAGCAAGCCGGCAGCAGATCCACCGCCAAGCTAGAACTTCTCGCCAATGCCAAAGTGCAGTTGAGGCCGGCCGGCCTCCCCTTGCCCGATGGCGTAGTCGATGCGCAGCGGCCCCAAGGGAGATTGGATGCGGATGCCGGCCCCCAGCCCCAAGCCGCTGCCCGGCTTGTTGCGCACCGCCGCCGGATTGCCGATGACCGCCGCGCCGCTGCCCAGATCGGTGCCGTAGTCGGCGAAGACCACCGCCCCCACCGGGTCGAACAGGGGGAAGCGCAACTCCGCCGTCGCCGTGGCAAAGCTGCGACCGGAGCCGACGCCGCCCTCAAAAAATCCCCGCACCGAGCTGCCCCCGCCGATGGGGAAAGCATCGTAGGGAGCCAAGTCGCCAATCGTGGTGCCCGCCCGCACGTCAAAAGCCAGCACCTGCGGTCGCTCGCTGCGCGTCTCGAACAGCTTGACGGGAATGAACTGGCTGTAGCTGGTCTCGAGGCGGTTGGCGTTGAGGCCGTTCTCCAACAGACGGACCGACTGTTCGGTGGAGAGGCGAAAGACGGATCCCTGGCTGGGGCTGTTGGGGTTGTCGCGGCTGTCGTGGACAAGGCCGAACCGCAGGGTGGTGTAGCTGTCTTGGCCGCTTGCGCTGAAGGTAATCGGGTTGCCCAGCACATCGAAGCGCTCCTGCTCGCCGTTGCTGTTGCGGGCTTCCACAAATTGGACGCGGGTGCCCAGGCTGGCCCGCCAATTGCCCCCAATGGGACGGGAGAAGGTGACGCCGCCGCCCAGCCGGTTGATGCGCACGGGATCCCCGTTGGGCAGGGTCAATCCCTCGTTGAAGACAAAGCTGGAGCTCTGCTGGTTGGCGATGTTGACGTTGTAGGAGGTGGGGATCTCCAGCGTGGCAATGCGCGGGTCGGTGAAGTTGAGGTCAAACAGGGTTTCGTTGGTGCCCACCTGCACGTTGAAGCTGGCGCTTTGGTTGTTGCCGCCCAAGTTTTCTTCCGAGACGTTGAGGCCGGCAAAGACCCCTGTGGCCGAGCTGACGCCGATGGTGCCGCTCAAGGTGCCGGTGCGGCGCTCTTCCACGTTCACCACCACCACCACCTTGTTGGGATCCTGGCCAGGGTTGAGCCCAACATTCACATCTTGAAAAAGGTTAAGGTCGAAAACTGCCTGGAGATCCTTCTGGATTTGGTTGCGGTTAAACACATCCCCTGGCTTGGTCTTGAGCTCGCGGGTGATGATGAAGTCGCGGGTTCTGGTGTTGCCTTGAACGCGAATGTCCTCGATCTCCCCTTCGGCAATTTCCAGAGTGAGGGTGCCATCTTCGGAGGAGCGCACGTCGGTCACCTTGGCCAGCACGTAGCCCTTGTCGGCGTACCACTGCTCGATCTCGGCCACTGCCGCTTGCAGCTCGCCAAAGTTGAGCACCCGCCCTTCTTGATCGGCAAAGGCCTTCTTGAGCACCTCCGGATCCAGAACTTTTGCCCCTTCTGTGCGCACGGCTTTGAGGATCGGATTGGGCTTGACCTCAAAGGTAACCCGCACCCCCAGGGGCGTATCGGAGGGCACCGCCCGCACATCGGCAAAAAACCCAGTGGCAAACACAGCATTGATGTCTTCCCGCAGTTGGGAGCGAGTGGAGACCTCGCCGGCCCGCGTGCGAATAGCCTTGTAAACCTGCTCGATCAACTCTGGGTCGTCGGTTCCTTCCACCACCACTTCCGCTACCAAAACTTCTGGCTCGCCAGCGGCTGGGGTAGGTGTAGGGGAGGGTTGGGCGGGGGTATCGCCATTGGTGCGCAGATCCAGGGTGCCGGGCGGGGGAGCTGATTGCGCCCAAGCCGCGGATCGCATCGACAGACCGTTCGCGAAAGCGGTGCGTAGCACTACCCCACAGGCGAACACTGAAGCAAGCCGGAGTCCGAGTTGCTGGGAACGGTTCATAGGGATCCCTCACACACCGCCAAAATCCAAAGAGCTAAGTTGCAGAACTTCTTATTGCCCGGCAGCGGACAATTGCCCTGAATTATATCAACCCCGACCCGGGCAGAGCTGAGCATTGCCGCGAGCCGGATTGCGGGCTTGGGCAGTGTAAACTACCCGACTCCAACCCCTAGGCGGCACGAAGCAGGCTTTCAGTAGCCCCCAAAAGCGCAATCCCCTTGGCACCATCTACATCCTTTCCCCAGCCACAGGCCGAGTTGACATAACGGAGCGGCCCCCAGTCCCCCTTCGCCCCCCGTACACGGGGGGTGTGGGGGGTGGGGAGTCCAGTGCGGGGCTCCTGCGGCTTCTAGCTGAAGTACAAGCAGCAGCCTCTTCTTTACGGCAGGCGAAGGGATCCCTGGCAGCGCTGGCCACAGGCCTGGGGCTCGGCTGCCTCGGCAGACAGGTTGGCTTGGGAGTTGAGGATAAGAATTGTCATGGGGGCGGGGGGCGGTGAGGGGCTGCTGTGCCAACCCCACCTGCCGGCGAAGTGCCGCGTTGGGGCGCTGGGCACAACGAAGACGATGTTTTGTAGGACATTGCCTTGTAGAGGGGTGGCGCTGTTCTGTCTGCTGTCGAGGAGCACTGTTTGCTGCGGGAGGAGTGTCTGGGCCAGAGCGGCTGGAGCGGATCCCAAACTGAGCAGAGCTGCCAGACCAGAAAAGATGAGCTTGCTCGGCAACATCAGCCTTCCTCTCCAAAATGCTGGGACGCCGGCACCTTAGCTAGTTCCATCCAAAAAGCTCTATCGACTTGCCGCAAAAAAAGCTACGCTCTAGAGCAAAATTTCTCCTGGGCACAGAGAGCTTGCAGAAACGCCCTCCTCCTCTCAGGAAGCTGCAAAAAGGTTGTGGGCAAAAATTCTGGACAGCCCAATCGGGGTTGAGGGCAAACAGGCCGACTGGGCTCGAGGGGTTATCCCGGGCAGACAGCCAGACGGGCAAAGCTGAGCAGAACCGCCCTGGGTGCTGCCCCTTTTCCCAGGAGTTCTGAGCCGCCAACCTGCCCTACAGTTAGCCGGCACCAAGGATGCTCCCCGCCATAGCCGCAGCCTCATTCGCATCTGACCTGATCCTGGCGGTCCTGTTCCCGCTCTTGGTTGAGGCGGGCCACCTGGGCTTCCAGCTCTTGAATGCGGTGCAACAACTGCTCGATCGCCCGTCCCACTGGGTCAGGCATGAGGTGGTGATCTAGGTCGATGCCATGGGCGGGGATGCGGCGTTGATGGGGTGGGATGACCGCTCGACCTGGGATCCCGACCACCGTCATGCCGGGGGCCACATCTTGAATCACCACTGCGTTGGCTCCGATGCGGGCTCTAGCACCGATGCGAACCGGCCCCAGGATCTTCGCCCCTGTGCCCACAATCACCCCATCTTCTAGGGTGGGATGCCGTTTACCTTTGGTCCAAGAGGTGCCCCCCAAGGTAACCCCGTGGTAGAGGGTGACGTCATCGCCAATTTCCGCCGTCTCCCCGATCACCACGCCACAACCATGGTCGATGAAAAAGCGCCGTCCAATCCGGGCTGCCGGGTGAATTTCGATCAACGTAAAGGAGCGAGAAATGAAACTGAGCAAGCGGGCCAGAAAAAAGCAGCGCCGTTTCCACAGCCAATGGGCGATGCGGTGCAGGAAGAGAGCATGTACCCCTGGGTAGGTGAGAAGCACCTCCCAGCGGTTGCGCGCCGCCGGATCCCGCTCGAAGACACAGTCGATGTCTTCCCAGAATTGCTGCCAGAACCCCAGTTTTGGCTCCGGCTTGGCAGAAGAGGGAGAATCACTCCCCCCTGTCTCGGGGCTTTCCACGGCCGACGGCAAGGACTTCGTCCCGCTAACACGAGAGGACTCTGTTAGCATGAATGGCCTCCGGTGAGAAACCTCCACTGCTTCCCCTTCTAGCACTTTTTGTTGTCAGCAGGGGGATCCCCCGCCAAGCTCCAGGATGCCTGTTGACGCTTTTCGTCAAAAGCAGATGAAAATGAGATCACGATAGGAGCCGAATTGGCCTGTCCCCTGTTGTCGCTAAACTGGCTGGCTACCATGCTGGATCCCCTTTTGGAAGAGAAAATCCGCAACCAGGTCCGCACGCACAAGGTGCTGATTTACATGAAGGGCACCCCAGAAATGCCCCTGTGTGGGTTTTCCTACGCCGCCGTTCGCATATTGGATAGCTTGGGCTTCCCCTACACGGCAATTAACGTGCTGGAGGATCCTGAGCTTCGCCAAGGGATCAAAGAGTTTTCCAACTGGCCGACCATTCCGCAGATCTATATTGACGGGGAGTTTGTGGGCGGCTGCGACATCCTCCAAGAGATGCACGCCCGCAACGAGTTGCGTCCCCTGGTCGAGGCGGCTTTTGCCAAGGCCGGCACTCAATCTTAAAGGATCCCATGCTCACCTCGAACCGCCTTCGGCAGCTCTTGGCTGAGAAGCTGCAAGCCCTCTACGTCCACGTGGAGGACGAATCACACCGCCATGCCGGCCATGGGGAACGGCAACAGGGATCCGGGGGGCACTACCGCGTGCAGGTGGTGTCGCCTCTGTTTGCCGGCAAAACTTCTCTGCAACGGCATCGCCTGGTGTACGCCGCCCTGGCCGAGGAGATGGGGCAGAGTATCCATGCTTTGGCGTTGCAAACTTACAGCCCGGAAGAGGTGCCGACAGCCGGGATCCCTCACAATTGGATAGCATAGAGGGCGAAATGGCTGCCCCAGCGGGGTAAGGGAGGAAGTATGGCAGCTCTTTTGGCCACCTGGCTGATGTCGGCCTTGAGCGTGATGATTTTGGCCTGGCTTTTGCCCGGGATCCACGTCTCCGGGTTTGGAGGTGCCTTGGTGGCGGCGCTGGCCATTGGGCTAGTCAACAGCTTGGTGAAGCCGTTTCTGCAGTTGATCACCCTGCCGATTACAATCCTGACGCTAGGTTTGTTTTGGCTGATTTTAAACGGCATCTGCTTAGCCATTGCCGACTTTTTGGCCGGGGATGCTTTCAATATCGACAACTTTGGTTGGGCGTTTGTCGGCGCCATCGTGCTCTCCATCGTCAGCGGCTTGGTTCAGCGCGTCTTCGAGCAAGCCAGCTAGGCTTGAATTTCTCGTAAACTACCCGGCTCCGACCGCCCCCCCCTACATCCCCCCTTGCGGGAGGGAGAGAGGCTGAGACGAGCTGCCCTCCAGTGACATCCTCTCCCGCTAAGCCCTGACGGGCTGTAGACGGGAGCTTCCGAGA
>NZ_JAOALE010000061.1:0-7379 GCF_047462575.1 Synechococcus sp. 'PEA 65AY6A-5F PE A' | reverse complement strand
CTCCATCCCGCCAAGCTGCGCTGTGGCGGGAGTACCCCGGAGGTTCTGATGGAGAATATAGCCTCGAGGAGCAGCGACTTATCGAAGATCTCATCCGCTTCGACTGGCCGGAAGACCAGGGGAAAGATCTCGCTCCCCTCTCCCCTGAGAGGAGCTGGCGGCCCAGCTGCAGCGGGAGTTGCGGGAAGATTTCCTGCGCACGGCGGTGATGACAGCCGTTGCCGACGGGGTATATTCCGAGCCGGAGGACCGTCTGTTGCACCAATTGGCCGCTGCCTTCGGACTGGAGCTTCCCCAGCTCCACCTGCTCGGGGCCACGCTGGTCAATAAGGGCGCCACCTCGCCATTGCCGGCAGAGGCTCAGGCCGAGAGCGGCTATACCGACCTTTTGGCTCCCTTGCAGAAGTGGCTGGACGGCATCCAAGTCTGCGACGCGAAGGTAGCCCGCTTCTTGTGCCGTATGATCCCCGGCCAGTGCCCCTTTGAGCGGGAGGTGGTGCTGTTTGGCCGCAAGGTGATGCACATCCCCCCATGTGCAAGCTCAACCCTCTCTACGACCAGGTGGTGGCCTTGCGCTGCCGTGCCCTCTCCTTCCTGGCAGAAGCCGGGGAAGACATCAGCCAGTACACAAAAGGATAGCTTGGTAGCCCCGCACTTTAGTGCAGGGCGGAAAAGCCCGCTAGCCACTTTAGTCGCTTACCCATGATGTGGGCCGTTGATATAGTTTTGAATTACCTCAGCCCTAGCATTCCCCGCGGTACAGAAACAATAACTTCTGCTCCAAACGCTAGGCAGTTTTCGCAGGTTAGCAAACTCCTGCCTTAAATATTTAGAAGCTCTACTTTTGAATGCTTTACGAAGCGATGGGCAAGCTATGGTGAGCTTTGCGCTGAGATGGCGAGAACCCAAAACAAGCACTTTATCGCAATGTATGTTTCCGCCGCACAACAGACCTGTAAGTCTGTAGCTGGAGTGGAGCTATGCTAAGCCTGCCCAGCCCCAATCGCTGGATCCGGGAAAAGCTCTAGCAATTGACCACGGAGTCAACAACTGGCTTACGTGCGTTAGCAACTTAGGACATAGCTTCATCATTGGTGGCCGCAAAGTCAAGTCCTTTAACCAGGGGTACAACAAGGAGCTGGCTAGGCTCAAGACTCACAAGCTGCGGGGGTTTTGGTTGCAAAAGCTTGACCGAATTACGGAAACCGGAGAATGCGGTCCACAAAGCTGCGGGCAAGGTCATTGACTTCTGTTTGCACCACTCAATTGGGAGAATAGTCTTTGGTTGGAACAAAGAATGCGGTTTAGGGAAGGTCAATAACCAAAACTTTGTTTTCGTCCCAACAGGTCGGTTCAAGGAGCGTATTGCGCAATTATGTCGGCATTATGGCATGGAGTTTATTGAGGTAGAGGAGGCGTACAGCTCGCAGGCAAGCTTCCTAGATGGAGATGAGCTACCTAGTTATGGTGAAAAACCCGACGGGTGGAGACCCTCTGGAAAGCGTGTCAAGCGGGGCCTGTACCAAACGGCAAAGGGGTGGTTGGTCAACGCTGAGGCAAATGCTGCCGCCAACCTGCTTAAGAAAGTCAGCAGAACCTTGGGGCTTTGCCTTCAGGAACTGTCTAGAGGCGCTTTGACAACGCCGTTGCGGGTTCTTTTGTGGACTGCGTAAGAATCCCCCGCCTTTAGGCGGTGGGAGTCTCAATTGATAGTTCGCACTCAAGCATGGCGAAGCCGAACGCCGTCTCCACCTCTAGCTCCTCTCTCCCTTTGGGAGAAGAGCTGGGGGTGAGGGGTGCCTCTAGGAGTGCGTCTGATTGGCAGCCAGCCCCTCAAGAATAGGTGATGTCCGTCTGTCCCAAAGGGATTGCCTCCATCCCTGCCTCGGCCTCTTCCGCGCGCACCTCCTGCAAAAAGGCTTCGAGAGAAGCGTGGGCTTCCGCCTCCAGATCTGCTCCCCCTTCCGGCAGCCAGCCCAAAAGCGGCAGGGGCAAGAGGGTGGACAGGTTGGTCAATAGCAGCAGCAGCCCCAGATGGCTGAAATCGCTCTCGGTTACCCCCAGCGCGTGCATGAGCAGGGATCCCAACTCTTGAGAGAGAAACCCCGCCAGGTTAAAAGCCGACATCAGCAAGGCGAAGAGGGTAGCTTCGATTCCCGGCGGGCAGAGGCGGGCAGCCAAGACCAACACCGGCATAAAGGCAATCTGCCCTGCCACCGTCAGCACCAGGCTATCCCCCAGACTAAACCAGTGATCGTCGATGCCCCAGGCCCGGTTGAGGTGATAGACCAAAATGAGGCTGGTTAGGCCCAGCCCTGCCGAGAGAACCGTCATCCAGCCAAATAGAGGCCGCAGCGGGATCCGCCGCAGATACACCTGAAAGATCGCCACCCCCACCAAGCTGGCGACGCTGGTAACCAGCCGCACCTGGCCTAAAAACCCCGGCCCAAAGCCGAGATCGCTGGTAAAAAAATAAAACAGGGCCACGTCGGCGCTGGGGGTTGCCTGCCAGATAAAGACAAACAACACCGGCAAGAGAATGCTGGGTTGCCGCAGCGCCCGCCACACCTGTCCCACCTGCTGCCGCAAGGGATCCCAGCCAAAGGAGCAGGCCACCGGCTGATCCACAATCACCCAAGCCGCCAGGGCGATCAGCAGCGGCAACAAGGCCGTCAGCCCAAACACCACCTGGGGGGGATAGTGGGCTAGGAGTGCCCCTCCGGCATAGGCCGTGAGCAGAGATCCCAGCGCCGTCGCCCCCCAGGACAAAGACTGCAGCGTGCCCGTCCCCGCCCAGTCGCTGCCGTGAACCCGCTCCACCACCAGCGAATCCACAATGACATCCCCCACCGCCACCGCCAGGGATCCCAAAACCATCCACAGCATCGCCAACTCAGCCGTTGGCGCCCACAGGGCCATCCCTAGCCAAGCCCCACACCCCAGCAGCCCGGAGAGCAAGAGGTAGGGACGGCGGCGGTAGCCTGCCAGCGGCAGCGTATCGGAGAGGAGGCCGTAAAGAGGCTTGAGGGTCCAGGGAATGACGGCAAAGCCCATCAGCGCCGCCGTCTGCGCCGGCCCCAGGCCCAGGCTATCCTTCAAGTAAAAACTGGTGGCCAGCCGCGCCAGCCCCACCGCCCCCTGCACAAAGTACACCAGCAGGATCCCGATCAGTTCCGGCGTCCAGCAGATCTCTTGCAGGGGATCCAAAGTGGATCGGCGCAGCTGTTGCAGCAGGAGGTGAAGCATGGGCAATCTTGTCCTTGTCGCTTCCTGTCTTGGCCGTTGTCCCGTAGGACTGCTCTTGCAGCATTGTCTTGCCGCAACAATAGCAACAGCAGGAAATGAGAGTTAAGAACTTCTTTACAGTGTAACCTGCTCAACTGTAACCTGCCCAACCGGCCCACGGCTGCGATCCTCCAGACCCCCGCCTGTCAAGGCGCCGGCGGCACTTCTGTAGAGATTCCAAGCCGTGAGCTGCCTCGGGCGAACATGACTGACAATGCGAGGGATCCTTTTTTGAACTGCTCATGAGCTGGCAACGCCCCGATGGTCGCACGGCTGCCCAATTGCGCCCGATTTCCTTTCAGCGCCACTTCACCCGCTACGCTCCGGGCTCAGTGCTGGTGAAGTTTGGCGATACCCATGTCCTCTGCACCGCCAGTGTGGCCGAAGAAGTCCCCCCCTTTTTGCAGAACACCGGCCAAGGCTGGCTGACAGCGGAGTACCGCATGCTGCCCACCGCCACCCAACAGCGCCAGCCGCGAGAGACGCTAAAAGTCTCAGGCCGCACCGCCGAGATCCAACGGCTCATCGGGCGTAGCCTGCGCGCCGCCTTGGATTTCCACAAGCTGGGATCCCGCACCATCACTGTCGATGCCGACGTCCTGCAGGCCGATGGCAGCACGCGCACCGCCGCCATCACCGGTGGCTATGTGGCCCTGCACGACGCCATCACTTGGCTTTACAAACAGGGGCTGCTGGATCCGGCGCAGGGATCCCCCTTGCGGCAGCAGGTGGCAGCCCTTTCGGTGGGGATCGTGCGAGGCGAGGTGCTGGTGGATTTGTGCTACGAGGAGGACAGCCAAGCGGAAGTGGACATGAACATTGTCATGAACGAGCAGGGAGCCTTGATCGAGATTCAGGGCACCGCCGAAGCCGGCTGCTTCGACCGCTCGCAACTGTTGCAAATGTTGGATATGGCCCAGGCCGGCATCCAAGAATTGCTCCGGGCCCAGCGAGAGACTCTAAACTTGTAGCCGACGGGATTGTTGCAGCCGCGAGCCCAGCCTGAGCCTTGCAGCGGTTCCGGTCGGGCGGCTGCTGGTAGGGTTCCCAGAGTTCTGCCTTTGACACTCCCACCCAGGGGATTCTTACGCAGCCCAAAATGGACTCGCGAAGGCGCTGTCAAGACGCCCCTAGACAGTCCTTTGAGGCATAACCTCAAAGTTCTGCTTACTTCGGACTGAAGTTCCTCCAGGTTAGTTATTGCCGCGCCGGTTTTGCACCGCAGTAGGTTGTTTTCCTGGAGAAGCTCTATATAACAAAGAAGCAACTAAAGTGGCTCAAGGGCTTTTTCGCCCCGCACTCAAGTACGGGGCTACCAAGCTATCCTCTTGTGTTTCTTTTTGGTAAAGAGACGATAATGAGATGAAGCAGCCGTGAATCACGGCTGCCTCTGCAAGCTTGGGTGTGTGGCCGAGGTGAATCCCTGCGCATTTGGACTGCAGAGGCTGGCCGGGAGGATGTCCCATGTCCCATTTTGTGTTTGCAGCGGGGGAACTGGCGCCCCTGCTCCGGCAGCAAGGTCGGCAGTTTAGCACCGGCTATCTGCACCTCCACCTCAAAGGGGGGGATCCCGCCGAGGGCACGGAGCCTTGGGTGCTGACCTACTACTACGGCAGACTGCTCTTTTCCGCCGATCAGCCCCTCAACCCTCAGATCCTGCTAAAGCGCCTATCCCGCTTTATTCCCCGCCTCAACTTGGAATGGTCGCAGCGGGCTATCCGAGTGCTGCAGGAGCGGCTGATAAAAGACAACTCCCTGCCGGAACTGCTAGAGGCCATCGCCCAGTTGGGCCTGATCAAGCCAGGTGAGCTGGAAGACGCGCTCTGGCTCAACCTGCTCACCGATTTCGATCGCTATCTCTTTGAGCGGGCAGGCACCTGTTCCTTTGAAGTGCAGGAACGGGTTGCCCAAGAGGCCCCCATTGGCGGGTTTGAGTTGGAGCCGCTGCTACAAGAAGCGGCTCCCCCCCCCACGATCGCTGGGCGGAGTTGCGGGTGGCCGTTCCCACCATGCTGGCGGTGCCGGTGGTCAACTGGGATCGGGTCAACCGCTATCGCCTTACCGACGAACAGCGGCAAAAGCTACACGCCCTCACCAAAGATGGCCAGTCGCTAGAGGCCATTGCCAAGAAGCTGTGTCGGGATCGGCTGGAGGTGGCCGGCCTTTTCGCTGCCTGGGCCAAAAAAGGTCTGGTGAGCCTGCAAACGCCCCCAGAACTGCTGCAGGCTAAGCGCCACGCTCCCACAACCCTCTTGGCGGTGGACGACAGTGTCGTGATGCAAGAAATCCTGCGGCAGTACCTATCCAAATATCACGTGATCACAACGGGCAACCCCGCCGAGGTGCTCCCCCTTTTGTTTCAGCACCGGCCTCACCTGTTGTTGATGGACATCGCCATGCCCGGGATCGACGGCATAGAACTCTGCCGCATTGTGCGTAGCCTGGAAGAGTTCAAGTCTCTCCCTATCCTGATGGTTACCTCGCGGGATAGTTTGCTGGATCGCATCCGCGGCAAGTGGTCGGGAGCAACCGGCTACCTGACCAAGCCTTTTAGCGAAAGCCAGCTCGTCGCCGAGGTGGAGCGGCTTTTGGCCCAGGCCCAGCAGCAAGAGCACACCCCCTACTCTCCCCGAGGAGCCAAAACCAACCCGCCCAGCCAATGGCGGGGATCCCCTGCCCCCCTTGGGGATCAGGCCAAAGCTTAGAAAGCGGGCCAAGGAGGCCGAAACTATGTTTACGGGTCTGGTGCGCAGTTTGGGTACAGCTCAGTTGATCTCCTCTTCCCAAATACGGGTTATCTGTCCAGAGCTACAGCCGCAGTTGGCTTATGGCGACAGCGTGGCAGTGGACGGCCTCTGCCTGACGGTGGTGGAGATCCTGCCCGATGGCTTTTTGGCCGATGTCTCGTCGGAAACGCTGCGGCGCTCGGTCTGGGGCCAGGGATCCGGCCCGCGCACCGTTAACCTCGAGCCGTCCCTGCGGGTGGGAGACAAGCTGGGGGGGCATTTCGTCAGCGGCCATATCGATGGGGTGGGACAACTGTGGGAGCAAGCGGCCACCGGCAACGCCTGGGAGCTGAGCTTCAAGGTGCCGGCGGAGATCGGTCGCTACATCGTGCCCAAAGGCAGCGTGGCCGTCAACGGGGTCAGCCTGACCGTTGCCGAGGTGCGCCAGGGGGGCTGCTGGTTCAAGGTGGCGGTGATCCCGCAGACCTACCGCGAGACCAACCTCTCCTTGCTGCAGGTGGGGGATCCGGTGAACGTGGAGGCGGACATGCTGGGCAAGTATGTGGAAAAATTGTTGGGCCTGGCTCCGCCGGAGAGCGGCCTTTCTCTGGAGTTTCTGGCCGAGCACGGATACGTTTAAGTCCCTAGCGGATCTTTGCCCATCTCATGATTCAGCCGGAAGAAGCCGAACGCCTGCGTGGCGTGACCGTCTATTTGATTGGCATGATGGCCAGCGGCAAGTCCACCCTGGGAGCTGAGCTGGCCGCCCAGTTGCGCCGCCCCTTCTTCGATACCGATGCCCTGGTGGAGCAGGTGGCGGGCTGCTCGATTGCCCAGATCTTTGCCGAGCAGGGGGAGGCCCACTTCCGGGAGCTGGAAACCCAGGTGCTGGCTCAGCTCAGCGGCTACACCCGCCTGGTGGTTGCTACGGGGGGCGGCATCGTGCTGCGGCCCAAAAATTGGAGCTACCTGCACCACGGCCTCACCGTTTGGCTGGATGCGGCCCCTGAGCTCATTTGGCAACGCCTAAAGCGGGATCCTGGCCAACGGCCCCTCTTGCAAACCCCCGATCCCCAAGCTGCCCTGCAGAGGCTGATGCAGGAGCGAGAACCCTTCTACGCCCAGGCCGACGTGCGGGTGCCCATCCATTCAGAAGCCAGCCCGTCCCAGTTGGCGGAACAGGTTTGGCAGGCCATTTGCGCCCGCCTGCGAGCCCAGCCGCCTTGCAACCGATAAAAAAAGGGATCCGCAAACCTCTGGGATCCCTAGACTTGCCAGGAGCGGATCCCTGGCAAGGGGCAGGCAACGATTCCTTAGAGCGCGTTGCCGCGGGGCAGGACTTCCTCGGGGAACTCAAAGCGCTCGTGC
>NZ_JAOALE010000060.1:0-7697 GCF_047462575.1 Synechococcus sp. 'PEA 65AY6A-5F PE A' | reverse complement strand
CCTCTAGCGGCTTGAACAGGGTGGGGTAGATGCGGGCGTAGGCTTGGATGAGGGGGATCCTAGGCTGTAGCCGACCATGCTCTGCTCGTAGCCGTAGTAGTACTGCAGGGGCAGCTCCGCTTCCGGCAGTTTCAACACCTTCTCGTAAAACCCTCTGGCCTGCTCCAAGTCCGGCACGATGATGGTGTGGACGCGGGGGGCGCCGCTTAAGAATGTCCACATGGCCCCCCCATAGGCCGATAGCAGCAAAAACATCAGCCCCTTCGTGGAGAGCAAAACCTCCAGGGGGATTAGGGGCAGCATCAGTCCAGGTGGGATGACCATCGGCACTTGTCCCTTCGCGGGTGGCTCTATGTCCAGTATAGGATCCGGGGAGAATCCTGGCCTTGGCCCACGCTCGATGAAGCTTGCTCTGTTTGCCCCCAGCCCGCGCGCCCGCCGGTTGGCCGACTCCCTGATCCCCCTCCTAGGCAAGGAGGTCATCTGCTGGAGCAAAGCTGACCCGCAGGGGCTGCCCTCCCCCTGGCAAGCCTACGGGGATCCCAAGGATCCCACAGCGCCAGGCTCCCTAGCAGAAGCCGTTGCCCAAACCTGGCCCCAGGTGCAGGGCTGTCTCTTCATCTTGGCCGCAGGGTCGGTGGTGCGGCTCATTGCCCCCCTCTTGCAGGACAAGCAGCGGGATCCAGCGGTGGTGGTGGTGGACGAAGCCGGTCGCTGGGCTATTAGCCTGTGCGGGGGACATGTGGGGGGGGCCGATGCCCTGGCGCGGCAGGTGGCCGCTACCTTGGGAGCCCAGCCGGTTCTCACCTCTGCTTCCGAGGGGCTGGGGATCCCGCCTTTGGATTTGCTGGGGGATCCCTACGGCTGGCGGCGGGGCGCTGGAGATTGGAACGGGGTGGCAGCCGCCTTGACGCGGGGAGAGCCGGTGGCCGTTCACCAGACCTGCGGCACGCGGCTTTGGCGACAAGCTTGGCCGGCAGATCATCCCCTAGTGGCCTCCTCTCCTCCCCATCCCGTTGCCCAGATCTGGATTGGGGAATACCTCTCCCCTGCCACGGGGATCCCAACCGTGCACTGGCATCCGCGGGTGCTGTGGGTGGGGGTGGGCTGCGAGCGGGGCACCACCCGCGCTTGGCTAGAGGGATCCCTGCGCCGCCTGCTGCAGGCCCAGGGGCTGGCGTTCGAGGCCATTGCCGGCCTGGCCACCCTAGAGCTCAAGCAAGACGAGCCGGGTCTTTTGGAGCTGGCCCAAGCCTATGGCTGGCCCATTGAGTTTTTCTCGGCAGAGGCTTTGGCTGGGATCCCGGTTCCCCACCCTTCGGAGGCGGTGCGGCAGGCGGTGGGCACTCCCTCCGTAGCCGAGGCGGCTGCCCTCTTGGCAGCTCAGACTTGTCAGACTTGGGGAAGAGGTGACAAGGTTCCTGAGAGGCCATCCTGTGTTGCGGAGAAGGTAGAGCCCTTTGGGGGAGCAACCCTCCTCTGCCCCAAGCAGGTCTTCACCTCGAAAACCGAAGGGGCCTGTACCCTGGCCATTGCCCGCGCGGCGCAGGAGTATTCCCCTCGCAGCGGCCACCTCTGGCTCATCGGCACTGGTCCTGGGGATCTGGGTCAATTGACTTTAGCTGCCCGTATGGCTTTAACTCAGGCCGATGTGGTTGTTGGCTACCAGCTTTATCTGGATCTGGTGGATCCCCTTTTGCACCCCGGCCAAGTCCGGGAGGCCTCTCCCATTACCCAAGAGCTGCAGCGAGCCGAACGGGCGATTGCTTGGGCGCAGCAGGGGCTGAAGGTGGCGGTGATTTCTTCGGGGGATGCCGGCATTTACGGCATGGCGGGCTTGGTGCTGGAGTGCTTGGTCCGCTCTGGCTGGGATGGGATCCGCCCTTCTCTGGAGGTGCTGCCGGGGATCTCTGCCTTCCAGGCGGCTGCTGCCCGGCTGGGGGCTCCGCTGATGCACGACTTCTGCGCCATTTCCCTCTCGGATTTGCTTACCCCTTGGCCGGTGATCGAAAAACGCCTTCAGGCGGCTGCCCAGGCGGACTTTGTGGTGGCCCTTTACAACCCCCGCTCCCGGCAGCGGGTGGATCCCTTCCTCAAGGCTCTGCAGATCTTTTTGCAGGCCCGACCCGCCCATACCCCCGTGGCTTTGGCCCGCAACCTCTACCGCCCCGGCGAAACCCTCCACCTCACCACCCTAGGGGAGCTGGATCCAGAGCAGGTGGACATGCTCACCCTGGTTCTTATCGGCAACTCCCAGACCTTTCGCCATGGGGAGCGGCTGATTACCCCGCGGGGCTACCGCTTGGGCGAGCCCACCTGACTCCTGGGCTCCAGACTCAAAACACCATCAGATGCCGGGGATCCAACTGCAGCCACCAGGGGGATCCCCAAGTCTCCACCTCGCGCCAGCGCTCCCGCCACACCTCAGCTTGCAGGTGGTAGTCCTGGCGGTGGGCAGGAGGACCGCCCAGCCTAAAGAAGAGAGTCAGTCGGTGGGGGGTCTCGCTCCACTTCACCAGCCAAGCCGGAAACGTGTTGGGCAGCTTCCCGTCGGGCCTGAAGGTGAGGTGGTGGGCGCGGATGGCGATGTATTCTCCCGCTGGGGATCCCTGTACCTGCAGCTCACAGCCCCAATCCAAGGCCAGCACCCGTTGAGGGCCCAGGAGCTTGGCCCGCGAGATGTTTTTGCAACCCGTCAGTTGCGCCACACTAAGGCAGGGGGGAGCCTCAAATAGCTGACGCTTGTCCCCCTGGGCAATGATTCGCCCCTGCTCCATTACAGCCAGATCCCCGCAGAGGCGGAAGGCTTCCTCAATGTTGTGGGTTACCAAAAGCGTGACTCCCTTGTAGTCGGCTAGGATCTCCCCCATCTCCTGCTCCAGTTGGCTGCGCAGGTGGGCATCCAAAGCAGAAAAAGGCTCATCCAGCAGCAAGATCTCCGGCTCAGAAGCCAAGGCTCGCGCCAGGGCCACCCGCTGCTGCTGTCCTCCGGAGAGCTCCGTGGGATAGCGGTTTTCCCAGCCTTTCAGCTTGACCAACCGCAGCTGGGCCTGGATCCGCTCCTGTTTTTCCGCTTCGCTCAAGCCCGCAGGGATCCCAAAAGCGATGTTCTGGGCAACGGTGAGGTGGGGAAACAGAGCGTAGTTTTGGAAGATCACCCCCACCCGCCGCTGAGCCGGAGGCAGCCGGATCCCCTGTTCGGCGTCAAACAACGCCCGCTCGTTGAGCAAAATGCGCCCACCATCCGGGGTTTCGATCCCGGCAATGCAGCGCAAAAGTAGGCTTTTGCCGGATCCAGAGGCCCCCAGCAGTCCTAATGGCCGCCCGTCGCAGCTCAGTTGCGCCTGCAGCTCAAATTGGGGCAGCTTCTTGTCAATGTCCACCCAGAGGCGGGGGGCCGGAGTTGAGAAATCCGGATCCCTTCTGGTGAGAACCTGTAGAGGACGAGAGGGAGGTCGCTGCCAGGGCCGTCGCTGAAACCAAAGGTTAACTGCCGTCATCACCCCCAAGGACAACCCCAAGACCAGGGCCGAGCTGATGGCCGCCCCCCGCATATCCCCCGCCTGAACGGCAAAGAAGATGGCCATGGACAGGGTTTGCGTGCGGCCTGGGATGTTGCCTGCCAGCATCAAGGTGGCGCCGAACTCCCCCAGAGCGCGGGCAAAACTGAGGGTAATCCCCGCCAGGATCCCTGGTAAGGCCAGTGGGATCAGCACCCGCGTAAAAATCTTGGCCCTACTTGCCCCCAGCGTGCGGGCTGCCGCCACCAGCGTCGGGTCGATCTGCTGGAAAGCTCCCAGGGCCGTGCGGTACATCAGGGGCAGGGCCACCACCGCTGCCGTGATCACCCCGGCATACCAGGTGAAGATGACCGACAAGTTCAGCGAGGCCAAAAGTTGTCCCAGAAGGGTTCGCCGGCCAAACAGCAGCAGCAACAGGAAGCCCACCATGGTGGGCGGCAACACCAGCGGCGCCAACAAGAGGGCCTCGATGAGAGAGCGCCAGCGACCTCGGTAGTGCAACATCCCGTAAGCCGCCAGCGTCCCCACCCCAAAGGTGATAGCTGTGGCCAAGCCGGCAATCCGTAGGGAGATCCAAAGCGGGGATAGGTCGTAGTCGCTCATTTGGAGTAACTCATCCGCGCCATTGCAGAGGGATCCCTCACAGGCGGATAAAGCCGTACTTCACAAACACCTCTGCTGCTTCTTCTGAGGTTAAAAACTCCAAGTAAGACTGTCCGGCGGGAGTATCGCGCACCAATGCCACCGGGTAGATAATTGGCGTAATGGGATCCGCCGTAGCCACTACTCGCACCCGATTTGAAAGCTGAGCATCCGAGGTAAACAGGATCCCAGCGTCAGCATTGCCCTGTTCTACCGCCGTTAAGATTTCCCGCACCGTGCTGGCAAACACCATCTTGGGCCGCAGCGTCTCAAACACCCCTGCTTGGGTGAGAATTTCCTGGGCGTAGCGTCCGGCGGGCATGGCCTGCAGATCCCCAATGGACAGAACCCGGATCTCTTCCGCCACCAAGTCGGCAAAATCCTGAACCTTGGTTCTGGCATTGGCAGGCACAATTAAAGCCATGCGGTTGCTGAGAAGATCTCGCCGGGATCCCTCCACCAGCAGGTTTTGCTTGGCAAGGGCGTCCATAAAAGAGGCGGCTGCGAAAAATACCACGTCCAAAGGAGCCCCCTGCTCCACCTGTTGCTGGAGAGAGCCGGAATTGGCGAAGTTGTACTCAACCTTGATGTCGGGATAGCGGGCGGTGAACAACCGGTCGATTTCCGTTAAAGCCGGTTGCAAGCTCACCGCAGCCCCCACCAAAATGGGCTGAGATTGCGCCAAGCCGGGAGCCGACCCCCACCTCAAAGCCAGAGCGGCCAGGATCCCCAGGAATAACATTGCAGTTCTTCGTTTCATAGCCATTTTTCTTTGACCCGTGACGACTTTCAGAACAGGAAAATCCACCAATCGCTCGGTACTTTGACCATTAGAGGTTGCAGTTTGTATCTCTGAGATACATAATCTAGACTATTGGCAGCCCTTCCTCCCCAGAGGCAACGATGATAGTATTGAAACCGGTGTTGAATGACCATCCGGCAAGCTCCTCTCTTGTTCAGTTCGGTCAACACCCCTGTTGCTCTGCTTGTTCAACAAAGGAGAAGTCATGCAAATCAGCACTCGCAACTTGTTTAAAGGAACTGTAAAAAGTGTCCAGGTAGGCATGGTCAATGCCGAAATTATTCTGGAAGTTGCACCGGGTATAGAAATAACAGCCATTATTTCTAAGCACTCTGCCGAACGGTTGGGCATAGCAGTTGGGAAAGAAGCGTATGCTGCCATCAAAGCCTCGGATGTGGTCATCGCCGTGGATTAGTGGTGGATTAGCAAATTGAGTGACTGGCCTAGACTTGCTGTTGCCTGGGATCCAAATACAGGGCTTTGATAAGGCGCTGGCGATCGTTTAGGCTGATCCGAAGCCGCCCATTCTCTACATCCCGCACCCAGCTCTGGCTGCGCCCCAGCCTCTGGGCCAATTCCCGCTGGCTGATTCCCTTTTGCCGGCGTGCCGCCGAGATATCCGCTCCACGCAAAGCTTTGCTTGAGGGGAAGTCTTTTGGGTTTTCGGGAGGGCCAGGGAGATCCGAGTCTGTTGCAACAGGCGCAGACTTTGCCCTACGCTGCCGCCGAGATCCCGATTCTCGGGTTGGGGATCTGGCTTCTTGAACTACTCGACGATGCCAGTCGGAGGGCAGATGAAATCGTTGAATGCGAGCCTGCATCAAGAGTCCCCACTTGCCCCGCGGCCCGGCAGCCGTCAGCAAGCCACCGTTGTTGGCATCTTCAATCCAAAAGTTCAATGCCTCGTCCGCATCCTCGGGCACAGCTTCCAGGCGAGCCCACAGGGGTTGAATGGAAGAAGGATAGGTGAGGGGATCGAACTCCGGCTTGAGGCCGTAGTGGTTGAGAACCTCCAGATCGCTTTCAAAGGTGCGCACCAGCCGTTTGCGTTCTTGGAGATTGAGATAAGCTTCCTGCAGTCGCTCTTCCCCGTAGGCCACTCGCATCAGGGTGGGCACCGTCAGACGCTGTTGCCGCCCCATCCTCACTTTGAACAACAGCCACAGCAGCAGGCGCATGGCTCCTTCATGGTGTTGCCAATGGGTCATCACGGCCTGCAGCAGGGATAGGGGCAGGCTGCTGTACTGATAAAAGGCTTGCCCCTGGCGGCACCCTTGTCGATTGAGAAAGTACCGTGTCCATTCGCCGGGCTGAATCGCCCAAGTCAGGCCCACCAGATGGTTGCAGCCCTGCTCATCTTTTTGAAAGTGGCGATGCATCTTGAGCAGCCTCCACAGAGGGCCAGCCGGTACCGAAAACCCCTTCACCCGCCCCTGATCCGGCCAATCGATGGAGACTTGAATCCGACAGAGCTGCTCTATCCAGGTCATGAACAGGTGGAGACGGGTCATCTTGCTCAGATCTTTACGTTTATCCCAGCCCAAATAGGACTCCAATTGTGAGTCGGTGAAAACAAAGGATTCCTTCCAGGGGCTATCCAACCCGGCGGCATAGGCAGCAAAAATAAGATGCAAACAGGCAGTTCGCACATCGATCGGAGCACTTTTTGGGATCCCGTCCAAACATAGAGTTAGGGTCAGAGATCCCTGGTTGTGGCCAACAGATTTCTGATAGCAAACCTGGTTATCTCCCTGCTTTTGCAGATTGAGAGATTGAAATTGAGATAGGAAATTGCAAGCTTCCCAGACCACAATTGACGAAGCAAAAGCCTGGCTATGGCCGTTCAAAAATAGAGGTGGGCTGCTGCGAATGCGGGCCGTGACCGTGCGGTTGCGCCCCTTCATGGCTTCATAAGGCTGCAGGGCAGAACCGGGACACAGGCTAACGCACTGAGGTTCTGGGAAGAAACCTTCGCAGTCATTGCACAACAGAGGATTAATCCAGTATTCCCCATCCTGGACAACAATAGCTTTTGTAGGACAGCTATCTACGCAAGCGTTGCAACCGATACAATTCCCTGAGATTTGATAAGCCATAGCCCTCGAACTCCATAGCGTTTCCCTGTAGCTCTCCTTTGTTCACGCCTGCTATCGCATCTGCAAAACCCTAAACCCGGCCATGGAGACCTTCCTCGCAAAGCCGTGGAAGCCCGGCGAGAGACCTTAGTTTAAGGTCTGTTTCCTAAGCTCAATTCGTGAACTGGATTGAACGATACCTCAAAAGATCCCCGGCAGGCCAGGGAGATTTGGTCTAGGGTGAACCTTCTGGAAAGCTTTGTTTTCTCTTAACTTCTAATGTTTGCAGTGAACTTTTGAGATGGCTTTGCAGGCTACTCCTCCCCCCTTGAGAGCCTTTTAGGGATCCGAACTGCAGCAAGTGTCAGGCAAAACGCTCAATAACCAAGCCGACACAAGGTCGTCCGCCCACCCAATACGTCGATTCATCGGCAAGGTTGTGGCTTGGCTCTAGATGCCAACCCAAGGGATTGGGTTCTAGCTCCAGCGCCCGCACGATTTCTTCTGGGCTGAGCCCTGTGCAGAGTTGAATGTGTTGCAACTTGGGAAATGGCTTTTCCACAAGGCTAAGCTCTTCAGCAGCTTTAAGGATGGAGCCCAGGTGTACAGTCTTTTAATTTAAAATAGGGTACAGGTATTCAAGAGGAAGGAGAGAAA
>NZ_JAOALE010000059.1:0-7949 GCF_047462575.1 Synechococcus sp. 'PEA 65AY6A-5F PE A' | reverse complement strand
TCCTTCCGAAGTTGGTTTGCTAAGTGCTGCTATTGTACCCCTTGAGCCCTTAACAAGCTGTAGCTCCCCCCGAAGTTAGGGATCTGGAGAATATTCTGTTTGTCAGCGTACCTCTTTCCAGAACAGCCCGAGACCTGGAGGAAATCATTACGGACATCATTCGACAAGCGGATCAACTTAGTTTTAATCAGCTTCGCTTTGTGGAGGATCTTATTCGCGTTTGCTATGCCCCAGAAGGCAATCAATCGGATCAGCCCTGCCGCCTCCGCATTCCCGTACCCCTACCGCCGGCACCTACGCCGACTCCATTTGTGCCTGCTCCTGAAACTCCCGCTCTTCCCACCATCATTACCAACAGAGCTGTGGTTCGTTCAGCATCGGGCTCGTTGCTCTTTAGCAACACGGTTTCGGTAAGGGTAGATAATTGATGGCTGCCTCGTTTTAGTCAAGTTTGATGTGAGCTGATTTTGTGTTTCAAGAGAACGCGCTGAGAGAGCCGAGGAGTGTTGAATGCTGACCTCAAAACCGTCTTCATTTCGTCCTGGTCAACTGGAAAGATTGCTTTGCTTTTTTAGTCGCAGCTTGGGCACCGTTTCCACAGCCCTGCTAATGGTTCTCTTGGGGGTAGAGCAAGCTAGCTTCTCTGCGTCTAGGGAAACGTCTCTACAACACCCCAAGCAGGATGAGCTGGTCTTTATCGATCAAGCCTTGCCGGACTTGGCGATCTTGCTGGCAGGCATTCGTCCTGGAGCGGAAGTTGTTCTTCTGGATCCCAATAGAGATGGGATTGAGCAGATCACAGAGGCACTGCGAGGACGAAAAGGCATCAAAACCCTGCACATCCTGTCTCACGGGCAGGCAGGCTCACTCTCCTTGGGCAGAAGAGTTCTTAACCGAGAAAACTTGCCCGAGTACGCGGACCTACTGGCAAAGTGGAAATCTAGCCTTGCGGACGATGCGGACATTTTAATCTACGGCTGCGAGGTGGCGGCAGGGCTGGAGGGCAGACTTTTCATAGAGCAAATAGCCCGCCTGACAGGAGCTGATATCGCTGCTTCTACCAACCTCACAGGACATGCCAAAGCTGGAGCAGACTGGGTTTTGGAAGCCACAGCTGGCAGCGTTACTGCCCCTACGATTGTAGTTGAAGGAATCATTGATCACAGCTACCAGCATACACTCCAAGCAGCTGCTGTTCCCACCTTAGGTGCTGGATCTGTACTGACAGACATTCAGGTGAGTGGCCAAAAGCTGTCTCTCATTGGTGCAACCGATCAAGTTGTTCTGAGGAGAGTCGATAACCCCAATAAATCTGGTGTATGCAACATTGTCTGGGTCATTCCGCCAGACACTCCCGGCACTCTGGGAATTACATCCATGGATCAGGCTCTCTTAATCAACCCATTAAACCCAGTTATCAAGGCTGGCACGGATAATCTATTTACAAATATTATCAGTGTGAACAGTAATAATATTGAGAGGGTAGACTTTATAACCCCAGGCGGAATAACTGCCCCTTCTACAAACCTTGATAAGATTGGCTTCCTACTTCTAGATAGAGGAGGAAACGATAGTTTTAAAATTGCTGCTATTAAGAAACTCGATCCAAATCCCAAACAATTTGTTTATAACTCTCCCATCTCGGTCTCGGCTACTGATTGGGGACTAGGAACAGTGATATCACTTACAAAGATTTACAGCGACAATTGCGGAACTGCCAATCTGAATACGAATATTACAGCTAGCACAGCTAATCAAAAATTGTCGGGTGTTTTCGCAAGTTACCAGGATCTGGGCATAGGATCTGGTCAAACGTTCTTTGGTTACTCAGTAGTTGGGAATGACGTAACTGAGTAGTTGGGAATGACGTAACTGGCTCAATCCAAGACTTCACAACGTTTCCGAACAATACGAAAGAGGTTAACGGCGGTTGGGACATGACAGCAGGAGGGGGCATTGTTGCTTACAACCCCGTTGCTAAGGATGACACTGCCACCACCCCAGCCAATACACCGGTCACCATCAATGTGCTGTCCAATGACACAGCCTACGTTTTTAGCTTGGATCCCACTACTATCGACCTAGACCCGCTCACTCCTGGACAGCAAACCACCCTGACAGTTGCTGGGGAAGGCACATATACCCTCAATCTAAGCACTGGGGAAGTCACCTTCGCTCCAGTGCTGAGCTTCACAGGCCCTACCACTTCAATCAAATATACAGTAAAGGACACGAAAGGGTTAATTTCTAACGAAGCAACCATCACTATTACAGTCACTCCTGCCTCTACCCCAACACCGACGCCAACACCAACACCGACGCCGACGCCGACGGAAACGCCAACACCAACGCCAACGCCGAGCCCAGGTACAACCCCGACCCCCAGCCCGGCACCCCCCGGCGAAGGGATCCGACTGGTCAAGCGGATTACCGCTCTCAACGGAACTCCTATCCCCGAATTCTTCGACGAGCCCACCGACCCCAACGACAACCCAGGGATCCCTTGGCCGGGCGGGGCAGCCACCTTCCTGCAAGGCGCCATCAACCAGCCGGTACGTCCCGGAGCGCGGCTGCAGTTTGCGATTTACTTCCTGCTGGATTCGCCCGGCTCGAGGCTGACGGTGTGTGATCCCCTCGCCCCCGGTCTTGGCTATGTGCCGGGCAGCTTGTCTGTGACGCCGGCAGGTGGCTCTCCAGTGGCTCTGAGCGATGCGGTTGATGGGGATGCGGGAGCTTTTATCCCGCCGGGGCAAGCGGTGCCGCCGGCCTGTGGGGGCATCACCAACCCCAACGGCCTGGTGGTGGTCAATGTGGGGCAAGCCGGCAGTGCCGGGGCCATCCGCTTCGAGGCTGTCGTTCCCAGATAGAGGTAGCCATGACCTTGCAGCTTGACTGCTGAAGGCGACTTCACCCCCCTCTTTCGCAGCAACGCTTGCCGCCAGCAACGCTAGAATGCCAGGCTGAGAGCAAAAGCAGTGTCGGCAACGGGTGAAGACATGACACAGCGTGCCCAGCAGGGATCCGCAGTTGGCAGCAATCGGTGGGAGTGGGGAAGAAGATCACTCCGGCTGGTCTTAGCGGCTGTGTTGCTTTGGACGATTTGGCTGGGTGGGATCCCGGCCCTGGCGCTGCCGCAAGGGGATGCCATTACGGATCCGCGAACCCTCTTGCGGCGGGCGCTGCCCATCCAAGACAGTCGGATCTGGGAAATTGACGAGGCCATCACCAAAATCGAGGCCGACCTGAAGTACAACCGCTGGTCGGCGGTGCGGGGGGATGTGCGCCAGGTGGAGCGGCTCCTAGATCGCTATGCGGATCCCCTGCTGGCGGAGTTGCCCCCCGAGCAGGCTGCCGCCGCCTCTGAAGCAATAGCCGCCCTACGCCAGGAGTTGCAGCTCATCAGCCAGGCCACGGAGCGCAAATCCAAGGGCAAGGAGGAAGCCCGCGCCGCCTACGACCGCCTCATAGACGACTTGGGATCCCTGGAGAACAACTGGGTGGGGGCCTTCCCCTACGAGGTACCTGATGAGTACGCCGACAAGCCGCAGCTCCTGGGCCGGGCAGAAGTGGAGCTGAACACCACCGCCGGGCGCATGGTGATCACCCTGGATGGCTATAGTGCTCCAATAACTGCTGGAAACTTCGCTGACCTAGTGCAGCGGGGCTTCTACGATGGCCTGACCTTTGACCGAGTGGAGAAATTCTTCCTAGTGCAAGCTGGAGATCCCCCTGGCCCTGCCGACGGCTATGTGGATCCGGCCACCGGCAGAGTCCGCACCATCCCCATGGAGATCCGGGTCAAGGGTGAGGTAATGCCCCGCTACGGCCAAACCTTCGATCAACTGGGCCTGTGGGATGTGGAGCCGGCCCTGCCCTTTGCTGCCGAAGGGACGGTGGCCATGGCCCGCTATCCCGAGGATCCCAACAGCGCCTCTTCTCAGTTCTTTATCTTTATGGCCGAGCCGGATCTCACTCCTGCCGGCCTCAACCTCATGGATGGCCGCTACGCCGTGTTCGGCTATGTTACCGAGGGCACCGAGGTGCTGCGCAAGATCAAGCTGGGGGATCAGATCCTGAGCGCCCGGCTGATCTCAGGCCAAGAAAATCTCAGGAATGGGGCGTAGGGATTTTGCATCACTATCTCCTACCTTTGCCCTTTTGAGTGGCTAGAAGGCGCGGCTGAGGGCAGTTCCCGGGCCCTGAAACGCCAGCCAAGAGATCAGAAAGTTGGTAACAAACACCCCCAGCAACGCCGTCACCACAGCATCGGTGGTGGAGCGCCCCACCCCCTTGGCGCCCCCGCTGGTGGAAAGGCCCCAGTTGGAGCCGACAATGGCGATCAGAGACCCAAACACCATCGCCTTCAAACAACAGACGATCAAGTCCCAAGGGGCCAGGAGATTCTGAGCCGAGGTGAGAAACACCGTGGAAGGAATGTTGTAAACCGACGCGCAGATGATCATCCCCCCCACCAACCCCGTCAACAGGGAGAGGATGGTGAGCACCGGCAGCATCAGCCCCGCGGCCACTACCCGTGGGATCACCAGATAGTCCACCGGATCGGTGCGCAACAGGTAAAGGGCGTCGATCTGCTCCGTGACTTTCATGGTGCCCAGCTCGGCGGCAAAGGCGGATCCCACCCGTCCAGCCAGGATCACCGCCGTCACCACCGGCGTCAGCTCGCGGGCCAGGGCAATGGCCAAAACCCCGCCGATGAGAGAAGAAGCTCCAAAGTTGATGAACTCGCGCGCCAACTGAATCGTGAAAACGCCGCTGATCACCACCGCTGTGATCAAAACAATCAGCAGCGACTCCAGCCCCACCGCTGCCAGTTGCTCCAGCGTGTTGCGACGGTGAATGCGGCCCCGCAGCAGGTGCAAGGTCACCTGCCCGGCCAGGAGAAAACTGCTGCCCACCCGTTGGAACCAGTTCATGATCTCTCAAGAGGCCGATACGGCTGACGGCTCCGCCTCAGGTTCTGCCGGAAGCTGGAAGCTGGGGACAAACGAGGCCCGCGTCAAGGGTTGGTCGATCATCAGCCCTTCCCCCCCCAATACCTCGAGGGCACGCCCCTCGACGGAGATCCACACCCGCGCGCCGGGGTTCTGGCTGGTGGCCGTGTAGAGCACCTGCGCGATCCGGCTCATCATCGCCGTGGATCCCCCCCCTTGCGTGAATTCAGAAGAGAAATTGAGGAAAATATCGTTGCCTTCCACCCGCACATCCAGCAGCCGTGTCTGGGGAGGGATGGCGGTGGTGAGGTGGGGATCCCGGGGCCCGGCGATCAGCTCTTCCAAAGCCACACGGATGGCCTCTTGGGCGTCGAAGGCGCGCACGGAGCGCTCCTGCTGCACGTAGTAGATCGAGTTGTTAGCCGTGGTCAGCCAGTACAAAGAAAGGGTTTGCCGCGGCCCAATGCTGTACCACCAGGCTCCCCCCATCACCCCCACCCCCAGCAAAAAGCCCAGGATCCCCAGGGGCAGGGCCTGGTCGCGCCGTGGGCGGGAACGTCGCCCCCCCAATTTGCCAGAGCCAAGCTGTGCGGTACGCCCTCCGTAGTGATCCATCGCTGCCATTCCCCTGTCTTGCTTAGCTCTAGGGTAGCGAAGAAAGGCCCACCCTGCCGGGGATCCCCAAACCGGCACAGGCGCAAGCCAGCTTGAACTGGCTTCACGCTGGCCACAGCCATTCGCGACAACCAAGAGGCGGCGCGGCTGCTCTCCCGCCTGGACGAGGCCCGCATCGAGAAGCTCCTGGCAGAAGACGACCCTATCGACGAGAAGATTTAGCCCCAATGGGCGGGGATCCCTGCTAGGGAAGGGCGGCTCGCCGGGATCCCATCAGGGTCTCCAAGCTCTCGACCCGCACAAAGCCGATCACCTGCACCTGATCAGACCCTATCTCCAAGCTGAGCACCCGCACCAGGAGCCCCAGATCTTCTAGCTCTTGCAGATCAAACACCTCGTTAAGGCCGCCCAAAAACGCTGCCGAGATCTCATCGGGAACCCGCACAGAGCCGATGACAAACTCCGGATCCTGAAGCTGCAAGCGGCGCCCCTCCTCCACCTGGATCCCGGCGTTGAACACTACATCAACTGCTCGCGTCAGCGGGACGGAGTCTTTTTGCTCGCTGCCGCCTTCCTGCTCCACCAAGAGGGCAGAAAGTCGAAGGCGGTCAGGAGCCAAAAACTCGACCCGGGGTTTGCGCAGATCGAAGCGGCGGGGTTCGTCCCTAAGCCCGCCAAAGGGCAGATCTGCTCGGATATCCTGAAACTGTCTCAGCACCTCTGGCGAGTTGAGGGCAGCATTCAAGTCTTCTTCCCGCACCACCACCCGCACCGCCGCCTGCAGAGGACGCTCCAGCCGCAGAGGAGCCCCGCGGAAAAAAGAGGGGTCAATGGCCACCGGATCTGTTTCCAGCTCCAGCAGCTCTATGCGCGGAAACGGAGCCCTGTACAGCCCCCGCCCGGCAACCAACAACCGATCCGCCTGGCCGCTCAAAAAACGATAGTTAGGGCGGCTTTGGATGCGCACCTCCAAAACCTCTACCCCATCGAGCTGAGCGAGCAAAAGCTGCCGAGCCGCCTGATCTGCCAGGTAGCCTGCCCCTCCTCCCAAGCCCGCCAGCAACCCCACCAAAGCCGCCAGGATCTCCATATTTGCCGCTGTCACGTCTCCCCCACTCAGGTTAGCAGGGGGATCCCTGGCCCTCGTCAGGGATGCCGGCTAACGCAACACCTTAAGGGGACTAGCCTCAATAGGGCGATTTCCCAGGAAAGTTTTGGCAATTTTCAGGCCGTCCGCCATCACCGGCCGGTTGAGGGTTGGGTCATGGACAAATTTGACGCCGGAAGCCACCGTTGGGCGCCCCTCGCCCCAGGTATCCACAACTTTCAGAGTGGCAGCAGCAACCGGACGGCCATCGGCAAAGTAATCCACTACCTTCAGGGTGGAAGCTCCCACCGGGCGGTTGTCGATCTCGATCTTGCTGAACTTGACAGGGCTAGGAAACACCGGCGGGCCGGACCTCTCTCCTGACCCTAGAGCAGCCGGCAGGATCGGGTCGGCAGGCCGAGGAGCCAAGTTCAGACCGTTTCCTTGTCCCGTAGAGGTTTCTTGCTCCGGCAGCGGGCTGGAAAGACCACTAGGAACGGCCATAGCAATCTCCTAAGTTACAGAGGGAGCTGAAGGGAAAGGGGAGAAGAAACGACGGAATAAAACCGCCGAGCTGGGCGTCTTTAGGATCCCCGCAACCTCAGACCAGATTCTAAAAATATTCTAAACCATCGTTGGGCCTACGATCGGCTGCTCACACTCTGGCTTTATCCGTCAACTGCCGCTGAGGCACTCAGCGACGCTACACCTTCCCCGGTGCCATTGAGTCCGTATACACATTTGTAAACACTGTGTTACCCTTTGAAAGGACTTATCGGCAACTGAGGAGTGTTCGAGTAGCTGTGGTGAGTCAGCCAACTGTGGCTACGGATGACGCAGGCCAAGGGTGGAAAAAGCTTTTGGCGCGCTGGCGCGGCGACCTTATGGGCGGCTTGACCACAGCAGTGGTGGCTTTGCCGCTAGCGCTTGCCTTTGCCATTGCCAGCGGCGTTGATCCTAAAGCGGGGCTTTACACAGCAATTGTAGCTGGATTTAACACTCCCACCGCCTGAAGGCGGGGGATTCTTACGCAGTCCACAAAAGAACCCGTAACGGCGTTGTCAAAGCGCCTCTAGACAGTTCCTTCACGCAAAGCCCCAAGGTTCTGCTGACTTTCTTAAGCAGGTTGGCGGCAGCATTTGCCTCAGCGTTGACCAACCACCCCTTTGCCGTTTGGTACAGGCCCCGCTTGACACGCTTTCCAGAGGGTTTCCACCCGTCGGGTTTTTCACCATAAATTAGGTACAGCCTTTTAATTTAAAATAGGGTACAGGTATTCAAGAGGAAGGAGAGAA
>NZ_JAOALE010000058.1:0-8194 GCF_047462575.1 Synechococcus sp. 'PEA 65AY6A-5F PE A' | reverse complement strand
CTCGGAAGCTCCCGTCTACAGCCCGTCAGGGCTTAGCGGGAGAGGATGTCACGCCGAAACAGAGCAGGTTGCAGCGGGGCATAGACTAGGCAGCATCCGCCGTTGACGAGCCCTCGGACGGGGATGCGGCGGCCACAGGCTCTGCTTCGGCAGCCGGCTTTGTGGACGGGTCGGCTGTGCCGGTCGAGTTGGTTTGGGTTGGGGCTGGAGCTGCTGTTTTGGCGCCCTTGGGAGCGGCTGTGCGGGCGGCCTTTTCCAGCTCCTCGGCTTCCTGGGTTAACTGGGCCTCAAACTCTCTGGCGGCATCCTGCAAGCTGCGCAAGGTTTTGGCTAGGGCACGGCCAATCTCCGGCAGCTTGCGCGGCCCAAACACCAAGAGGGCCACCGCAAAGATAACCAGCATTTCCGGCAGTCCAACGCCTAGAAAGTTCATAAGCCCTGGGATCCCTTCGCTTCCCTAGCCTGACATCTTCTTGCCCTTGGCCGCAAGCACTTTCCCCCCTCCAGGGCTTGGGGCTTTCTTGGCAAAGGGCTGTTGCCGTCTTGGCTGGGCTGGCCGGCCAAGCCAATTGGAATGGTAAAATTGCGCTATATCGCTACTTTAATGATTGGCCTAGGCTTGCCCATGCTCCAAATTCTCCAGAAGCTCCTTGGGGATCCCAACGATCGCAAGATCCGCAAGTACCTGCCTGTTGTCAAGCTGATCAACTCGCTGGAGATTGAGATCGCCTCCCTTTCGGATGCGGAGCTCAGGGCCAAGACCACCGAGTTTCGCCAGCGCTTGGATAGAGGGGAGTCCCTCGACGATCTCCTGCCCGAGGCTTTTGCAGTGGTGCGGGAAGCGGCCAAGCGGGTTCTCAACTTGCGCCACTACGATGTGCAGCTCATTGGCGGCATGGTGCTGCACGAGGGCCAGATTGCCGAGATGAAAACTGGCGAAGGGAAAACCCTGGTCGCCACCTTGCCTGCCTATCTCAACGGCCTGACCGGGAAAGGGGTTCACATCGTTACTGTCAACGGCTACTTGGCCCGGCGGGACTCGGAGTGGATGGGGCAGGTGCACCGCTTCCTGGGCCTGACCGTCGGCCTGGTGCAAGAGGGCATGTCCACCGACGAGAAGCGGCGCAGCTACCACTGCGACATCACCTACTGCACCAACAGCGAGCTGGGCTTCGACTACCTGCGGGACAACATGGCCACCGACATCAAAGAGGTGATGCAGCGGCCCTTTAACTACTGCATCATCGACGAGGTGGACTCCATCCTCATCGACGAGGCCCGCACTCCCCTGATCATCTCCGGCCAGATGGCCCGCCCCTCCGAAAAATACCTCAAGGCGGCTCAGGTGGCGCGGGAGCTGATCCGGGACGAGCACTACGAGGTGGACGAAAAAGCCCGCAACGTCATCCTCACCGACGAAGGGTTTGAGGCGGCGGAGCGGCTGCTGGGGGTCTCCGACCTGTTCGATCCCAAGGATCCCTGGGCGCACTTTGTCTTTAATGCAGTGAAGGCCAAGGAGCTCTTCATCCGGGATGTCCACTACATCGTCCGCAACCAAGAGGTGGTGATCGTGGACGAGTTCACCGGGCGGGTGCTCCCCGGTCGCCGCTGGTCGGACGGGCTGCACCAGGCGGTGGAGGCCAAGGAGGGGGTGCCGATTCAAAACGAGAGCCAAACCCTGGCCACCATCACCTACCAAAACCTCTTCCTGCTCTACCCCAAGCTCTCCGGCATGACAGGCACTGCCCGCACCGAGGAAGCCGAGTTCAGCAAAACCTACAACCTAGAAGTCACGGTGATCCCCACCAACCGGCCCATTCGCCGCAAAGATGCCCCCGATTTGGTGTACAAGACCGAAAACGCCAAGTGGAAAGCGGTCGCCGAGGAGATTGCCCACATGCACGCCCAGGGGCGCCCTGTTTTGGTGGGAACCACCAGCGTGGAAAAATCCGAACGCCTCTCGGCCATGCTCAAGGAAATGGGGATCCCCCACAACCTCCTCAACGCCAAGCCGGAGAACGTGGAGCGGGAGGCGGAAATCATTGCTCAGGCGGGTCGCAAAGGTGCCGTAACCATTGCTACCAACATGGCTGGGCGGGGCACGGACATCATCTTGGGTGGCAACGCGGAATACATGGCCCGCCTCAAGCTGCGGGAACGGCTGATGCCCAAGCTGGTGCAGCTGGATCCCGACAACCCCCTGGGATCGGCCTCCACGACAAGCCGCGGCGGCGGTCAAGGGTTTGGCCCAGCCTCGCCCAAGCCGAAAAAGTCCTGGACGGTGGTCTCTCCCAACTTTTACCCCTGTGAGCTGTCGGCCCGCACCAGCCAGGCTTTGGACGAGGTGGTGGCAGCCGCAGTGGCCAAGTACGGGTTGAACCGTCTGCCGGAGCTGGTGGTGGAAGATCTCATCGCGGTGGCCTCGGAGAAGGCGCCGGTGCAGGATCCTCTGATCTTGCAACTGCGGGAGGTCTACAACAGCATCAAGGCCGAGTACGAAAAGGTCACAGAGGCCGAACACGAGGAGGTGGTGCGGCTGGGGGGCTTGCATGTCATCGGCACGGAGCGCCACGAGTCCCGCCGCATCGACAACCAGTTGCGGGGCCGCGCCGGACGGCAAGGAGACCCTGGCTCCTCGCGCTTTTTCCTCAGCCTAGAAGACAACCTGCTCAAGATCTTCGGTGGCGAGCGGGTGGCCAAGCTGATGGACATGTTCCGGGTAGACGAAGACATGCCCATCGAGCACCCGCTGCTTTCCAGCAGCCTGGAGAACGCGCAGCGCAAGGTGGAAGTGTATTACTTTGACCTGCGCAAACAGGTGTTCGAGTACGACGAGGTAATGAACAACCAGCGGCGGGCCATCTACTCGGAGCGGCGGCGCATCCTGGAAGGGGAGAACCTCAAACCCAAGATCCTCGACTACGTGCGCAAGACCGTTGAGGAGATCGTGCGGGCCCACGTCAACCCGGAGCTGCCGCCGGAAGAGTGGGAAATCGACAAGCTGACCGCCAAGATGCAGGAGTTTGTGCCCCTGCTCAAAGAGAACCTCAAGGCCGACGACTTGCGGGATCTCTCCTATCAGGAAATCCTAGACCACCTGATCAAGCAGGCGGAGCTGGCCTACGAGGCCAAAGAGGCTTTCTTGGATACGTTCGAGCCCGGCTTGATGCGGAAGGCGGAGCGCTTTTTCCTGTTGCAGCAGGTGGACACCCTCTGGCGGGAGCACCTGCAGCAGATGGAGGCGCTGCGGGAAGCGGTGGGCCTGCGCGGCTATGGCCAGCGGGATCCCCTCATCGAATACAAGAACGAGGGCTACGAGCTGTTCCTGGAGATGATGGACAACATCCGCCGCAACACCGTGTACAACCTCTTTGTTTTTACACCCCAGATTGTACAAGTGCCGCAGGCAGTGCCCCTGCAAGCAGTGGCTGCTGGTTCAGAGACAAGCCAGGTGCCAGAAGCCGACTTTACCCACGAATAAAGCAAAGCCTCGTAGGACACGTGATCAAGAGCGCTTCTCGAAGTCTAGATCCGGCAAGGGCAGCTTGGCGGGGCTGCCTCCCTGGCCACTGAGCATAGCTAGGCGGCGGGAGATCTCGTCGTCGAGAGCCATTTCGTCAAGCTGGGCGGCAAGTTGCTCGCTGCGATCCTCGGAGAGCTCGCTGAGGGCGTGGACCTTGAGCTGGCGAGCCTGGATGGCGTTCTTGGCCGCCTCAAATTGGGACTTGGCCGAGTCAATGCTATAGGCGTTGTTAACGCGGGTCATCTGTTCAAGGGCTTTGTTCACCTCGTAGATGTCTTTGAGGTTGCTCAGCTCGCGCTTGTAGAGGGCCAGACGCTCTTTTTCCCGGGCCAGCTTTTCCTTGGCAGCCTTGACATAGCGCTCAGCAGTTTCCACTTGTTCCTTGAGCGGGCCAAGAGCGGCCTCAATGCGCAGGGCTTCGGCCATAGCTAGGCGAGCGGCTTCTTGATCCCCCCGTTGCATAGCCAGGCGAGCCTTGCTCTCCAGCGCCTGGTACTCCCGCACCTTTTGCACGTACTTTTGCTCGGCCCGCTGGTAGGCAGCTACCTGGGTGGCGACGGCTTCGGTGAGACGCTGCACAGTCTCCTGCATGGTTCGCACCGATTCTTCGGCCACCGCCACTGCCTCTGCCCCGCCTTTTTCCACCGGCAGCCCCCAAAGCCAATTCCACGTGCCCACGATGAGGCTGCCGGCTCGCTGCCCGAAAATGCCGTAGATGATCTTGCGCACGCCCATGGCTTGCCCTCCCTATCGCTGCCTTTCACTGTATTCAATCTCCTCTGCAACTGGGAAGACTGCCAGAAAGGGGCAGGCGGACAAAGTCAAACCCTTGCTCCCCCAAGGCCGGGATCAAACGGCGGACTACCTCGGCTACCTGAGATCCCCCCTGGACGCCGTCGTGGAGCACAATCAGGGAGCCGGGCCGCACTTGGTTGAGCACCCGATCCACCACCACGGCCACCGGCGGGCAGAGCCAATCCTCCGGCACCACACTCCACATCACCGGTAGATACCCCCAGGAGCGCAAGTCGGTTAGCGTCTGGGGCCAGAAGAGACCGTTGGGGGGGCGCACGGCCCGATACTCTTCTGGGGTGCCGCCACAGGCAGCCACGAGGGTATCCTGGCTGCGTCGCAAGCTCTGTAGCAGTTCACCGCGGCTAAGCTGGGTAAACGAGCGGTGCTGCCAGCCGTGCAGGCCAATGCCGTGGCTCTGTTGGCGGATTTTCCGGGCCAGGTGGGGCCAGCGCTGCACCCGTTCCCCCAACACAAAGAAGGTGGCTGGTACCTGAAACTCCTGTAAAACTTGCAACAGGGTCGGCGTGTATTCAGGGTGAGGGCCATCGTCAAAGGTAAGGGCCACCTGTCGCTTCTGAGGATCTGGCGGTAAGTCCCAGAGAGCCTCAGGAAAAAGGGTCTTGAGGCCCTGCTGCAGAAGGGGGTAGAGGGCAGAGGGGAGGATCTGCGGCGGCCAAAAGGGCATAGATTGACCTCAACTTTCCAGAGAGCCCCTTGTTACCCCCAACTGGCTGTACAGCTTTAGCTCCCGCCACAGTTGAGAGCCACTCATCTGGCCCTGGAGGAGCTGTTGATAGCAGCGTAGGGTTTGCTGAACCTGCTCGGCAGACTCCCGCAAGAACTCAATGCGCAGATATCGCAACCCCAGCGCCAGGAGCTGCGACACATATTCTGCCCCAGTTTGGGCTTTGCCATTGTAGAGGGTGTTGCGGCAGCCAGCATCGGCTTTCAAAATGTGCTCCACATTGGCCCTGTCCCTCAGCCTCACCTCGTGCTTTTCGCAGGGGCGGCCACAGTTGGTGTAATCCGTGCCACTGGACAAAAAGGCGCAGAAGACGCAGTGCTCCATGTGGAACATGGGCATGTGCTGGTGGATGGTAACCTCGTACCAGTGGGCGGGGCCGGCCTCCAGCAGGGATCCCAGTTGCTCATGGTTGAGGTCATAGGAGGCCGTCAGGCGCTCCAGGCGGTAGCGGCTTTTGAAATAGTGGGCGGTGAGGGGATTGGCCACGTTCAGGGAAAAATCGCCGATGCAGCGCTGGTTGGCGAAAAAGCGTAGGTGGTCGTAGTTTCGCACCAGATAGCCATCGGCTCCTGCCGCCAGCACCTGTTTTAGAATCCAAGTTTCCCCCGGCTTAGTGATGCGGGGCGGGGCCGCCCACAGCTCCACCTCGGGGTGAGAAGCTTTGGTAGCGCGGATAACTTCCCGGTAGCGGCGGGGATCCTCAAACTCCAGGTAGATCTGCCGGATGCCACAGGCAATTGCCGCCGACAACTGGGCTGGCTCCCGCACCAACACCACCAGCTGGGGCAATCCCGGCTCGGCTGGCTCCAGGGGAGGCAGCAGGTCTTGCCAGTGGGCGTCAGGATTGAGCTGCCAGCGGCGGGGCCGGGCTCGCAGCGCTTGCAACTGCTCCACTGCCTGGCGCCGCATCTGGTTGAGGACGCTGACCGGCAGCATCACCTCCCCCTCCAGGGCGTTGTGCAGGGATCCCAGCCGGAAGGGCGTGCCCCCTAGGCGGCCCAGTTGCTGCCGCAGCTTCTCGTCGGTGAGGGGCTGCTGGCGAGCGGGTTGCAAAGGCAGTGGGGAATCCACCTGCACCACGTGGCCCTCTTCGTCCCGTAGGATCAGGGTCAGGGGCAGTCCGGCCTGGCCATGGACTTCCAGGTGGACGGGGCGTTGAAAGCGAGGCTGATCCCCGGCATAGCTCTGGCGCAGGCGCTTTTCCAGCTCTGGGTCGCTGGTTTTCCAGAGGCGATCCCCTACCCGCAGGCGTTTGAGGTCAATTGCCCCCTGGGCAAAGCTCAGCCAGGCCAACCCCTGCTTCTGGTGCACGCGGTAAACTCGTCCCCCCTGCTCCGGCAGCTCTGGCTCCCCCTGGTCAAACACCACGCCATCCCCCGCCTTGAGGGGAGCTTCCAGGCGCACTCCCACCTGATCCCCCTCGATCCTCACCACCTGCCCTAGGTAAACGCCGCGCTTTTTGCCAAAACGGGCATGCACCAGCTTTTGGTTGTTGATGCCTCGCAGCCAGCCGGTGTACAGGCCGCGGGAAAAGCTCATCTCCAGCTCATACCATTCCTGGGCTGAGGGCTGCCACGCCTGCCCTGCCCCCAGAGCGTCCAAGGCCCGCCGATAGATGCGCGTTACATTAGCTACATATTCCGGCGATTTCAGGCGGCCTTCAATTTTCAAACAGTGGATCCCCAGCTTGACCAGCTCCGGCAGCACCTCCAGCCCGGCCAGATCCTGGGGGCTGAGCAAATACCGCTTCTCGCCCAAGTCGCGCCGGATCCCGTCCACCACCAGCTCATAGGGCAGGCGACAGGCCTGGGCGCATTCTCCACGGTTGGCCGAGCGTCCTCCCAGGGCTTCGCTGGTCAGACATTGCCCGGAGTAGGCCACGCAGAGGGCCCCATGGACAAACACCTCCAGAGCAATTGGGGATCCCCTCTCTTCCAGATGGGCGCGGATCTTGGCTATTTCCTTGAGGGAACACTCCCGCGCCAGCACCACCACCTCGCAGCCCAGCTCGGCGGCAAACTCAGCTCCCACGCCGCTGGTGACAGTCATCTGCGTCGAGGCGTGGATGGGGAAATCGGGAGAAAGATGCCGAACCAGGCGGGCAATGCCGACATCCTGCACAATGACCGCGTCTACTCCCGCTGCTGTCATCGCGCGGATGTACCGTTCCGCCTCCTCCAGCTCCTCGGGAAAGACCAAGGTATTTAAAGTTACGTAGCCCCGCACCCCGCGCCGGTGCAGCCAGGCCATCAGCTCCGGCAAATCCGCTTCGGTGAAGTTGCGGGCGCGCAGGCGAGCGTTGAACCGTTCCAGCCCGAAATAGATGGCATCGGCTCCGTTTTCCACCGCCGCCTTTGCACACTCCCAATCCCCCGCTGGCGCAAGCAGCAGCGGCAGCTCGGCGGGCAAGGCCGCCGCCAGACGTTCGGTTTTGAGGGAACTTATCGAAGCGCTCATGAGAAGAACCCTGAGAAAAAACAAGGGATCCTCTCCCATTCAAAAGCAAAAAACCTGAGAGCAGGATCCCCCTTGCCTCAGGCCAAGCCCTACTGCCGGCGGGCCCTTGACAACGCAAAAGACCGAGGTCTCAGAAAGCCTCAGACCGTCCGCCAACTACAGCGCTAGCAGCACATTCAGGATCCCGGTGAGAATGGCACTGAACAGGGCCAGCGTAATGTAGCGGCCAACAGCCGGGTCTTCCCCCAGGAGCCGGTCGGAGGCGCTGATGGTAAAAAACAAAGACCACGCGTAAACTACCCGGCTCCGACCGCTAAGCGGTACGGAGCGGGCTTTCAGTAGCCCTGAGCCTGTTCTGCTCTACCAGAGAACAAAACAGGCCCGAACCTCTAGGCTGGTTTACGACAGCCCCCAAAAGCGCAATCACATTCGCACCATTCAAATCCGCATCCCCTTCCCATCCACAGTGCCCACACTTGAACGACTTGCCACTGCGGTAGGATTGCGCAGGATCGGGATGGATGTGTAAACATTTGTGACAGGTCTGCGACGTGTAGGCAGGCGGCACAAGAACCAGAGAAACCCCTGCAACTCTCGCCTTGTATTCCAGAAACTGGCGTAGCTGGTAGAACGCCCAACTGTTGGCCCTGCGCCTTTCGGTTTTGCTGCGGGGT
>NZ_JAOALE010000057.1:0-8913 GCF_047462575.1 Synechococcus sp. 'PEA 65AY6A-5F PE A' | reverse complement strand
TTCTCTCCTTCCTCTTGAATACCTGTACCCTATTTTAAATTAAAAGGCTGTACTTATTTCCACGCCCAGCAGGCGGTGGAGAAATCGCTCAAGGCGGTCTTGTTCCTGCAACAGATCGAGTTCGAGCGCACACACGATCTGGTCAAGCTGGCGCGCCTGTTAGCGAATCGCGGCGTGACGCTGCCAGTCACGGAAAGCCAACTGCGCCGGCTGAACCCTTTTGCCGTCGCCTTCCGCTACGACGATTTGGAAATCACGCTCGCCTCTGACGATGATCTGACGAGCGTGGTTGCAGAGCAAAAAGGGCGTGGCCAGCAATAGCCCCGAGTAGGCTGCCACCTTCACAGAAACGAAAAAATACTCCCCCGGCGCCAGTTGCAAAAAGGTAACCCCCCGAGCGGGCACCTCCAGCAGGGCGACAATGCGATTCACCACGGCAAAGCAAGCGATGATGCAGATCGCCACCGCGATCACGCTGGCCAACAGGCGGCTGCGCAGCTCTTCCAAGTGCTCCATCAAGGTCATCTCGACCTCGTAGGGAAACTCCGGATCCCGCACCCGACCAGGCTCAGGGGCCGCCGCGGCTTGTTCCGGGGACTCGGTCTCAGAGGCAAGGGTCATGGGCCAAGGTGTAACGAGACGTTCCCCGCTATCTTAGCGCTGCCCCCTCTCCAGGGAAAAGCACTTGCCCAACACTCCTCGCCATTGGGCGGTGGCCCAAGCCCGTTAAGGGGATCCCGGGGCCTGAGCAGATGAAACTGGGAAGGGGAGCGGTTGCAGTTTTTAGCGCTTGCCCAAGCCCAGCGCCTTTTCCACCTGCTGGGCGGCATAGGCCATGGCAAAACAGCAGATGAAGTAGATTAGGCCGATAAAAAACAGCACTTCCCGCTGGGTGCCTAGCCAGTTGGGGTTGGTGAACACCACGCGCCCCGCCTGCAGCAGGTCGATGAGGCCGACAATGAACACCAGTGACGTGTCTTTGAAGAGGGTGAGGAACTCGTTCACCAGCGCCGGAACAGCTGCCCGCAACGCCTGGGGCAAAATCACCAAAGCGGTCACTTGAAAGGGGTTCAAGCCCAGCGCCCGTGCCGCTTCTAGCTGGCCCAGCGGGATTGACTGCAGGCCGCCCCGCACGTCCTCGGCCACGTACACGGCTGTAAACAAGATGAAGGCCACCTCCGCCCGGATGATCAGGTTGACGCTGATCCCCCCCAGAAAGAAGGGCACCAACAGCCAGGCGGCAAACAGAATGGTGGTCAGAGGCACCCCCCGCACCAGCTCGATCACCAGCGTGCAGAAGATCCGGATTACCGGCAACGCCCGATTGGCCCGGCCCAACGCCAGCAACACCCCAATGGGGAAGCCGATGATCATGGCGGCTGCCGCCAAGATCAAGGTCAGCAGCAGTCCAGACAGTTGCTCAGCCCGCACTGCCGGCCAATTGGGGCCCAGGTTGCCCAGCAGCAGCTGCAGACAGAGGGGCAAGATCAAGGCCCAAACCCAGATGGAAGCCAGCCGCCAGGATTCCCGTCCGCGACTGAGGGCAATAGCGGCAAAAGTGACGCCAGAGCAAACCGCCAGCCACCCCTGCGACTGGGTTCCCAAAGGCAGGAAAGCGGCCAAGCCCATAGCAGCTCCCAAGAGAATGAGGTAGTGCAGCAGCACACCGCCCCAAGCCCCCCCCGCTACCCCCAAGGTGGCCAGCACAATTCCCAACACCGCCCACACCCGCCACAGTTGGCTGCTGGGGTAGGTGCCGCTGGCAAAGATTTTCAGGTTGGCCGGGATCACTTCCCAGCGGGCTTGGGTGAACGCCCAGTTCCAGAACAGGGAAATTGCCCAGGCCAACACCAAGGCGGAGACCAAGGTGAGCAAGGTGCTCAACCAGGAGTCGAACAGGTTGCGGCGCACCCAAGCCAGCGGACTTTGTTTCTCCCTGGGGGGGAGTACCTTTTCTTCTACAAGGGGAGAGGAGAGACTGCTGGGCATGGGTTAGCGCTCCACCAATTTGACGCGGGCATTGAGCCAGTTCATGCCGTAGGAAACCACCAGGTTAAAGGTCAGGTAGGTGGCCATGAGGATGGCGAACATCTCCACCGAACGTCCCGACTGGTTGATGATGGTGCTGCTGATGTTGAACAGATCGGAGAAGCCAACGGCAATGGCCAAGCTGGAGTTTTTGATCAGGGTGAGATACTGAGTGTTCAACGAGGGGATCATGATCCGCAGGGCCTGGGGCACAATCACCAAGCGAAAGGTTTGCAGCTCCGACAGGCCGACGGCCCGGGCCGCCTCCCACTGCCCCCGCGGCACCGCCAAAAAGGATCCCCGCACCACTTCGGCAATGTAGCAGCCGGTGTAGGTCACCAAGCCCAGCATCATGGCGGTAAACTCCGCCGAAAGCTGGATCCCACCCCGGAAGTTAAAGCGCTCCAGTACCGGGACATCCAGCCGCACCGGCGGCTCTGGGAAGAGCACCCAGCAGGCCACCGCCAGCAGCACCACCCCCGCAGCCACCCACAGGTTCCGCTGCCGGGATCCCAGCTCGGGTCGGCAGACTAGGAGCAGCTTGCGGATCCCCCACCCAGCCGCGATTACAATGGCCAGCGCGGGAACCAGCCAGCCGCTGGGATCCAACCCGGGCAGCTTCACTCCCCGCTGGTTGATAAAGACAAGCCCGCCGATGGAGAGACTGTTGCGCACCCCCGGCAGGGTGAGGATCACCCCCTGGTACCAGAAGATCACGATCAGCAGCACCGGGACATTGCGAAAGATCTCGGTAACAACGGTGGCCAGCTGGCGGGCCAGCCAGTTGCTGGAGAGGCGAGCCATCCCCAGGACAAAGCCCATCGCCGTCGCCAACACAATGCTGACTGCCGACAGCCAGAGGGTGTTCACCGCTCCCACCGCCAGAGCCTTCAGGTAGCTCTCGGAGGGGTCGTAGGGGATCAGCCCCTCGGTGATCCCAAAGTTGGCGGAGTTGTCCAGAAAGCGAAAGCCCAAACTGATGCCCAGGCGGCGCAGGCTGGCGAGGAGATTTTGGGCGAGGATCCCGAACACCAGCAGCACGGCCACGACAAAGGCCACCTGCAGCAGAACTTTTAGGATGCGCTCATTCCGCCACCAGGGGGGGCGAAGGTGGGACTGGTCGGACAGAGAAGTCATGCGGGGCAAGCAAAAATTCAGAGCACAGCAGAGAATAGGGGATCCCTGGCCGGTACTGACCAACCGGGATCCCTGTCCCAGGGGGGGCGATGGCTCCCGGATTTGCGATTAGCGGAAAGGCGGCGCGTACTGGATCCCACCTTTGGTGTAGGGCTGGTTCAAGCCCCGCGGCACGCCCAAGGGGGTCAGGTGGCGGTCGAAGATCTCGCCGTAGTTGCCCACCGCCTTGATGACATTGACCACCCAATCCGGCTTCAGGCCCAGCAGCTCTCCCAGGTTGCCTTCCTGGCCCAAGAAGCGGCGAATGTCGGGATCCTCGGACTTGAGGAACTCGTCCACATTGGCGCTGGTGATCCCCTTTTCTTCTGCATAGAAGAGGGCGTAGACCGTCCAGTTCATAATGTCGGAGAAACTCTCATCTCCGTGGGGAACCAGCGGCCCCAAGGGCTCTTTGGAGATCACCTCCGGCAAGATCACGTGGTCGTCGGGAGAAGCCAAGCTGGCCCGGCGGGAGATGAGGGCGCTTTGGTCGCTGGTGATGGCATCGCAACGGCCCTCTTCGTAGGCGTTGAAAGAGGAATCATCGCCGTCGAAGGTTACTGGCGTAAAGGCAATGCCACGGGCGCGGAAGGTATCCGCCAAGTTCAGCTCAGTGGTGGTGCCGGCAATCACACAGATGGTGGCCCCGTTCAGGTCTTCCAGCTTTTCCACCCCCAGCGACTTCCGCACCATAAATCCTTGGCCGTCGTAGTAGGTGGTGGGGCCGAAGGTCACCGCCCACTCGCGATCCCGGGTGAGGGTCCAGGTGGTGTTGCGGCTAATCATATCGACCTCGCCCGACTGAATCGCAGACTGGCGATTGGCCGCCGTCAGGTAGACGTATCGAACCTTGTCCGGATCTCCAAAGAGAGCGGCAGCTACTGCCCGGCAGATGTCGATATCAAAACCCACATACTTGCCTTGGTCATCCAGGTTGCCGAATCCGGGCAGTTGGTTGTTTACCCCACAGATCAACTCGCCCCGAGCCTTGATGCGGTCGGTGAGCGGCCCCAGCTGCGCCCAAGCGGGAAGGGACTGCAGGCCCATAGACAACGCCAGTGCCCCGGCCAAGGGAGCCAATCCGTTCAAATGCTTTATCCAGTTCATAAAATTACCCCATGTCAATCCTCAAGATCTTCGTCGTCAACAGTCGTTCATACACGGCACTTCAACCGAGATACCGTGCCATTGAGTTACACTCCTGCCACACCCCATAGAATGGTTTGCCATAGGCGCCTACGATTTTCTCAAAGCCTTACATGTCAGGGCGTATGGAAATGTTGCAGAGGCTACGGTTGTGGCTCGGCCAGTTCTGCCATGGTACCCATGCCTGCTTTGGTGAAACTTAGGGAGTCACCCACCCATGCAAGGATCCCCGCACATAAGGTCTTCACTCTCTCCGCAAAGTGCAGCCAGCGCTGACATTATCCAATGCGAAGATGTTCACAAATGGTACGGCGATTTCCACGTCCTCAAGGGCATTACCACCCGCATCCGCCGCGGAGAGGTGGTGGTGGTCTGTGGGCCTTCAGGCTCGGGCAAGTCAACGTTTATTCGCACGTTGAACCGCTTAGAAGAACACCAGAGAGGGCGCATTGTGGTAAATGGCATTGAGCTAACCAGCGACCTGCGCAACATCGATGCCATTCGCCGCGAGGTGGGCATGGTTTTTCAACAGTTCAACCTGTTTCCCCATCTCACGGTTTTGCAAAATGTAACCCTTGGCCCAATCCACGTGAAAAAGATGAAAAAAAGTGAGGCGATAGAGCGGGCTATGGAACTGCTAAGCCGCGTGGGGATCGCCGAGCAAGCAGAAAAATACCCGGGGCAACTTTCGGGGGGGCAGCAGCAGCGGGCGGCGATTGCCCGCGCCTTGGCCATGAATCCGGCGGTGATGCTCTTCGATGAGCCCACCTCGGCCTTGGATCCGGAGATGGTCAAAGAGGTGCTGGACGTGATGCGGGAGCTGGCCCGCTCGGGCATGACCATGGTGTGTGTAACCCACGAGATGGGCTTTGCCCGCGAGGTGGCGGATCGGATTATCTTCTTCGACCGCGGCAAGATCGTGGAGGAAAACACCCCCCAAGAGTTTTTCAGCAATCCGAAAGAAGAGCGCTCCCGCCTGTTTTTATCCCAGATCCTTTCCCACTAGCGAGTCCTTCAGAAGGGGGTGAGGCGTGCCAGAAAAGCCCCCTCCGGCTCTTGATAGACAATCTGCCCCTGCCAGCCGTTGGCGTGGGCACACTGCAGCAGGGTTTCCGGATCTACAAATAGCCAGGGAAAGGGATCCCCCCGCTGGCCGTTGTACTCGGCTACAAAGTTCACTACCTTGGCTTTTGCCTCGCTCCCTTCCTGCCAATCTTCTGAGCCACCTGCTTCGAGGTGGGCAGGAGCGGCCAGCTTGCCAGAGGGATCTTCCAAGTTTTCTAAACGCCCTCCCTCTTCTGCCGGCAGATTCCGCAGATCTGCGAGGTCGCTGGCATCGCTCAAATCGGTGGAATCCAGGAGCAACTGGCCAGTGGGCTGAACCCAGTGGCGAGCCAGGCGCAAAAAACGCTCCAAGCCCGACAGGGATCCCGCCAAGCCGACGCCGTTCATCAGCAGGAGTAGGGTATCGAAGGGCTCTCCTGGCCCCGCCCAGTGGAAAAGATCGGCGGCAATGCGGCAACACACCCCCCGCTCTGCCATAATCTGCAAAGCCACAGGGGAGCGATCCAAGGCAGCCACGGCCAATCCTTCCTCCTGCAGCAGCAGGCTGTGGCGGCCCGTGCCGGCGCCGATGTCCAGCACCCGACCGCGGCAGAGTTCCAAGGCCAAGGCTTCCACCTCCGGCAGCTCCTGGGTGAAGAACACCTCTGGGGAGACCACCTGGGGCTCTTCCGCCAACGGGATCCCCTCCAGGCCGTAGGCATGCAAGAGCAGGGATCCCTTGGCCTCTCCTCGGTGCCAGTCCCATAGGGCTTGCTCTAAGGGATCCTGAAGTGGGTAATTCTCGACAGCCTTTATCATGGAAGGGGAAAGCTAAACCGTTGACCCGATGGCCATCGTCGCCTTTCTTTACGGTGCCGCTATCGTCCTTTTGCTGATTGCAGCAGTGGTTTGGGCAACATCTCGGCAGTTCAACGCGGAGACCAGACCGCAGGCCGGCACCCCACCAGAAGAGCCCTCCGAGACCTCATCCGTTCCCATTTCCATTGTGGAGCAGCTAGAGCGTCAATACCGCAACAGCCCTTCCTACCGTCCCCGCCCTTAAGTTATTCTTCGAGAAGCCTCTGAAAATCCTTGAAAAGACGGGTTTTTGAGGATCCCTGAGGGCGCGAGCAGTGTCTTTGCTGGCCGAAGGTCGGCGTTTTCTTCCCTGAATCATGGTTGTCAAGTCTCCGCCACCCATTGTCTACATCGTCCTGGGTCTATTGCTCCTCTGGGGCGGTCATCGTGCTTGGCAGGCGGGCTATGTTCGCTGGCCGGAAGGCATTTCTCTACCGCCAGTATCGCTGCCAGGGTTGGGGGGTGGAGCACAAGATCTGCTCCTGACCAGCGGCGAGCGCACCTTGTTTGCCGATAGCAGTCCCGCTGCCGTTGCCGCTGCAGAGCTGTTGCGCCAAGGTAACCTCAGCGCAGCCATCTCGGTGTTGGAAATGGGTCTGCAAAGCAACCGCAACGACCCGGAAGCTCGCATTTTCTTGAACAACGCCCGCGCCCAGCAGCAGGGCAGTCCCTTGAGCCTGGCGGTGGTGGTGCCCATCTCCAGCAACCCCAACCGCGCCAAAGAGACCCTGCGGGGGGTGGCACAAGCTCAGGAGGAGCTTTTCCAACAGGGGGGAATCGGAGGACGGCTGCTGCGGGTAGTGATTGCCGACGATGGCGATAACCCTGAGCGAGCAGCAGCGGTGGCCAAAGCCCTGGTGGCGCAGCCTGAGATCTTGGGGGTGATTGGCCATAACACCAGCGATGCCACCCTGGCTGCAGCCGAGGTTTATCAGCCTGCCGGCTTGGCGATGATCTCCTCCACCTCCACCAGCACTCGCATCAGCATGCTGGGGGATGCCATTTTTCGCACCGTGCCCTCGGATCAAGTGGCCGGCACGCAACTGGCCCGTTATGCTCTCAACACGTTGCGGCTGCAAAGGGTGGCCATCTTCTACAACCCCAACAGCGCTTACAGTACCAGCCTGCGGGACGCCTTTGCCTCCACCCTGACCAGCGAAGGGGGCATCGTGCTGGCGGAGTTCGACTTATCGGCGTCGGACTTCAACCCCCAGGCCAGCCTGCAAAGGGCCGTCGGCCAAGGAGCCCAGGTAGCTTTTTTAGCTCCCACGGCTTCCGTAGCCGAAAAAGCGCTGGCCGTAGCCCGCGAGAACGCTGTAGCTGGTAAGCCCCTTGCTCTTCTGGGCGGCGATGTGCTCTTCAGCCTCACCACATTGCAAGAAGGGGGAGCAGCGGTAGAGGGCTTGGTGGTGGCGGTACCCTGGCATCCCCAGGTGCCGCGCAACCGCGAGTTTGCCCAGAAGGCAGCCCAGCTCTGGGGAGGGCAGGTGAGCTGGCGCACCGCTCTGGCTTATGATGCCACCCGGGTTTTCTTGCAAGCTTTCAGCCAAGGAGCCACCAGCCGCAGCGCTGTGCTGGCCCGTTTGCAGGATCCCAACTTCCTCCTCCAGGACGGGGCTTCGGGAGAGGTGCGCTTCTTGCCCTCCGGCGACCGCAATGCTCCCCATGTGCTGGTGCGGGTTGAGCCCGGCAACCGCTCCGGTACCGGCTACGATTTTGTGCCTCTCCCCTAGGGATCCCGGCAGACGCTACAGTGGGGGATGCTCTCAATCTCCTCAGAATCGAATGGATCCCATGCCCACTCGGATCACAGCCTGCTTTCAGGCGCTGCGCAGCCGTGGTGAAAAAGCCCTCATCCCCTACCTCACCGCCGGGGATCCCAACCTGGAGACGACCTTCGAGGCTTTGCAGGTTCTGGATCAGAGTGGCGCCGATCTCATCGAGCTGGGGGTACCCTACTCGGATCCCTTGGCGGATGGGCCGGTGATCCAAGCAGCAGCCACCCGCGCCCTCAGTCGGGGAGTCACTTTGGGCGCCATTCTACAAGGCTTGCGCTGTCTCTCGCTGCAGGCCCCCCTGATCCTGTTCACCTACTACAACCCCATCCACCAGCTCGGCATCCCCAACTTTCTGCATCAACTGCGGCAGGCCGGCTGTGCCGGCTTGGTCGTCCCCGATCTGCCTCTGGAAGAGGCGGGATCCCTGCGACAAGCAGCCCAGGCCGAAGAGATCGACCTCATCCTGCTGGTGGCCCCCACCAGCCCCCCGGAGCGCATGCGCCGCATTGCCTAGCAGTCCAGTGGCTTTGTCTACTTGGTCAGCACCACCGGCGTTACCGGCGAACGGGCCACCCTGGAAAAGCGGATCCCGGCTTTGCTGCAGCAACTGCGCCAACAAACCCCCCTGCCGATTGGGGTGGGCTTCGGCATCTCCACTCCCGACCAGGCCCGCCAGATCGCTCTCTGGGGAGCAGATGCGGCGATTGTGGGCAGCGCATTTGTGCAACGGCTGGCCAAAGCCCCCACGCCTGAAGAAGGACTGCAACAAATAGCTCACTTTTGTCGAGCCCTCAAAGCGGCCCTGCAAGAGGTGACCACTCCAGAGTGTTACAGCCTGTTAAGGACTCAAGGGGTACAATAGCAGCACTTAGCAAACCAACTT
>NZ_JAOALE010000056.1:0-10322 GCF_047462575.1 Synechococcus sp. 'PEA 65AY6A-5F PE A' | reverse complement strand
CTCATGATGAATGCATTGTACCTGTTGAACGCTCCCGCCTCTCATCCTGACTCTGGCCGGCCCGCCCCCCTACATCCCTCCGTATACGGGGGGACTGGGGGACTGGGGGGCTGGGATATAGGGGGGTACAGAGCGGGGCTTCCAGGACTACGTCCCGCTAGCGCGAACGGCGGATTAGCTAAAACTCCCGCCCTCGCCCAAAGGCCAGAACTTCATCCACCCCCAAGCGAGGCTTGCGCGGCAAGTTGCCGGGCGCAGGGTAGCCCACCGCCAGCAGCATCACCGGCACGTAGCGATCGGCAATCCCAAACTCTCGCTTGACCCCTTCAGGGTCAAAGCCGATCATCGGCCCGCTCACCAAACCCTTCGCCTGCGCCGCGATCATCAGTGCCATGGCCGCCAGCGCCCCGGAGCGAATCGCCTCGTCCCGCGCCAAGGTGGGGTTGTTGGCGTAGGTGGCTTGGGCCATGCTTACCCAACTTTCCGCCCGCTCAGGAGGGAGGATCCCGGCGGCAACGGCCCTTTGGGCGATCTCAGGCAGCTTCTCATAGCCCTTCAGATCCCCCAAGATGATAAACACCACCGCCGCATCCGCCACCTTCTGCTGGTTGTAGGCCAGGGCCTTGAGGCGCTCTTTATCTGCAGGATCGGCGACGGCAACAAACCGCCAATGCTGGATGTTGAAGGAAGAGGGGGCTTCCGTAGCATAGGCAACCAGCTCTTGGATCTCCATCTCCGATAAAGAGCGGCTGGGATCGAACTTGTCGGCGGAGATGCGCGCTTTTAGGGCGGCTAGGGCGTCCATCGCAATCCTCGAAGCTCAAAGGTCGAAAGCAAGAAGGCTGCTGACCCCACGACTGGAGGCAGAGTTGGTGAGCAGCCGTACATTCTGGGTTCAAACGGTCTGCCCTCTCTAGGTTATCTCCTTTTTAGCCGGTCTGAAGCAACCGGTGAGCCGGGCCTTGGCAAGCAGCCCCCTCGGCCAAACGGGATCCCTGGCCCAAAGGCAGCTATGATAAGGGGATAATCAAGGCTCTAGCCCGCAGCATTGGATTTTGCGGGGTCACAGACCGGCGATGGCGAGCGGTGTGGTTGATGGGGAGAGGCAACCTGTGAATTTCGGTCGCGTGCTGACGGCAATGGTGACTCCCTTTACACCTGAGGGGGAGCTTAACTACGAAGAAGCCGCTCGTTTGGCCGATTACTTGGTAACCCATGGCAGCGATGGTCTCGTGGTCTGTGGCACCACCGGCGAGTCTCCCACCCTAACCTGGCAAGAGGAGTACGAACTGTTCCGCGTGGTGCGAGATGCGGTGGCCGGTCGGGCTAAAGTTATCGCCGGGACGGGATCCAACTCCACCCGCGAAGCCATTGAAGCCACCAAAAAAGCTGCCCAATTGGGCTTGGATGGCTCTTTACAGGTGGTGCCCTACTACAACAAACCCACCCAAGCTGGCCTCTATCAGCACTTTAAGGCGATCGCCCAAGCCAGCGACCTGCCCATCATGCTCTACAACATTCCTGGTCGGACGGGGGTGAGCCTGCAGCCGGAAACTGTGGCGAAATTGGCGGAGTTGGAAACGATTGTCGCCATCAAGGAAGCTAGTGGTATAATGGACGCAGTCTCGGAAATTCGGCGGCTCACTCCCTCACATTTCGGCATCTACTCAGGAGATGACTCTCTGACATTGCCGATCCTATCTTTGGGAGGCAGCGGTGTGGTCAGTGTAGCTAGCCACTTAGTTGGGCCGCAACTGCAAGAATTGATTCAAAGCTACAGCAGGGGACAACACGACCAAGCCTTGACTTATCATTTGCGTCTGTTTCCGCTGTTTAAGGCTTTGTTTATTGAGACCAACCCTGTTCCGATCAAAGCAGCGCTAGAGATGCAGGGTTGGCTAGTGGGGCAGGTGCGCCCTCCGCTGGTGCCTCTCCAGGGCGGTTCTTTACAGGTTTTACGGCAAGTGCTGCAAGAAATGGGCCTCCTGGCTGAAGCGCAGGGATCCGAACGAAGGACGGCGAAGGCTTCATGATTCGATTATTTTCTTAGGTTTTACCTTTACCATGACGAGAGTTTTTTAAGGGTTAGGGGGTCTTCTGTGGCGTTTGAGCTGTGATTAAGACAGTTTTCCTTCTAATTTTTGCTTTTTCCCAACTGGGAAAGAGGTAAATTGCAACAGCGGAATCCGCCTTTTACCTATGACCTTGCGGGTAAGTTTGCTGGGATTTGTCTATACCAGTTTTCGTCTGTTGTTTGACTGTCACTGTTGAGGATCTAAAGCTAGTATGCCAACACCACGTACTTCGATCGCTTCCCGTCCTGCGGCTTCGGCAGCTAAGCCCACTTCCTCTCTGCAGATGATCCCGCTAGGAGGCGAGCGGGAGATCGGCAAAAACACCTGGGCCTTCCGCTACGAGGATGACATCATCCTGCTGGATGCCGGTTTGGCTTTTCCCGATGAGAGCATGCACGGCATCAACATCGTGCTGCCGGACATGACCTACATCAAGCAAAACCGGGACAAGGTGCGGGGGATGGTAGTTACCCACGGCCACGAAGATCACATTGGCGGGATCCCGTATCACCTACGAGAATTCGACATTCCGGTTATCTATGGCCCGCGTTTGGCGCTGGCGCTGCTGGAGGACAAGCTGCGCGAGGTGGGGCTGTTGAACCGCACAGAATTGCGCCCGGTCGGGCCGCGAGATATCGTGCCCCTGAGCAAGAACTTTTTTGCCGAATTCATCCGCAATACCCACTCTTTTCCCGACAGCTTCACGGTGGCTCTGCACACGCCGGTGGGTGTTGTCATCCAGACGGGCGACTTCAAGATCGACCACACACCGGTGGATGGGGAGCGCTTCGACCTGCAGCGGCTGGCCGAGCACGGGGAAAAGGGGGTGCTGTGTCTGATTAGCGACTCCACCAACGCCGAGGTGCCCGGGTTTACTCCTTCCGAAGCCTCGGTAGTGCCAGGCCTTACCAAGGCGATTGCGGGAGCCAAGGGACGGGTGATCATCACTACCTTCGCTTCTTCGGTACATCGCCTCAACTTGGTGTTGCAAATTGCTGAGCAGCAGGGCCGGGTGGTGTCTTTGCTGGGGCGCTCGATGTTGAACGTGGTGGCTCACGCGCGGCGCCTGGGCTACATCCGCTGCAAGGACGAGACGCTGCAGCCGATGCATGTCATCAACAGCCTGCCGGACGACAAAGTGATCATCCTCACCACGGGATCCCAAGGCGAGCCGCTGGCTGCTCTGACCCGCATTGCCAACGGCGAGCATCCGCAGTTGCAGATCAAGCCAGGAGACACGGTGATTTGGTCGGCCAACCCCATTCCCGGCAACACGCTCGCAGTAACGCGGGTCATCGACAAGCTGATGGAGCTGGGAGCCGATGTCATCTACGGCAAGGACAAGGGGCTACACGTCTCCGGCCACGGCTGTCAGGAAGACCAAAAGCTGATGATCGCCCTCACGCGCCCCAAGTTCTTTGTTCCTACCCACGGGGAGTACCGCATGCTCGTCAAGCACGCCGAAACGGCGATGAGCATGGGGATCCCGCGGGAAAACATCGTGATCATCGGCAACGGCGATGTGGTGGAGGTGAACCAGGAGCGCATTGCCATTGTAGACAAAGTGCCTTCTGGCCTGCAGATGATCGCCGCTTCCCACGATGGGGTGGTGATGGACGAGATGCTGCAAGAGCGCCAGCAGATGGCCAAAGATGGCATGCTGACGGTGGTGATCAGCTTGGATGGCAGGGGCCAGTTGCTCTGCACGCCGCAGGTGCAAAGCTTGGGCCTAGCAGGCGAGGGCACCTCTCTCAAGGGATCCGACCTGAAACCCCTGCTGGAGGACACCCTCAAGCAAGCTTGGCCGCGCTTTGCCCGCTCGCTGGAGCGGGGCAGGCTGGATATTGACTGGGCCGGCCTCAAGGCAGAAGTGGAGCGGGTGGTGCGCCGCTTTGTGCGGGAACAGTTGCCCGGCAAGCCGACGGTGCTGGTTTTTGTGCAATCGCCTGAGGAGGAGTCTGTACCTGTAACTGCTCTGCCCACAGGGGAGACGAAGACAGAACAGGAACGGATAGCCCTGGGGCGGCGGCGGCGCTCCTCGGCGGCGGTGGCGGCTTCGTAAGACCGGGTGGCTGGCGCTCAGGTCTCCTCCTTCTTCCCTGGGCCGGGGGGGTTGAGCTCTGCTGCCGGAAAGCTGCTGGAAGAGAGCTCTGCCTTGCCAAGGGCGGCCAACGCTTCGGGAGAAAGGGATCCCACGTCGCTAAAGGGCGGGCAGCGGTTTTGGGGCGGAACGGGCTGCTGCAGGGCTCTCAGGAAGGCCTCGGCCAGGTCGGCGTAGCCCCGGTCGTTGGGGTGGAAGCCGTCGGCCAGCGGGCCGGGAAAGAAGGATTCGCGGCGGTAGGAGCGGGGATCGCAGAGCAAGTCCACCACCGGGATCCCTTGCTGGCTCAAGGGGTTGATGGCCCGTTGGCTGAGGCCGACGGAGACCAGAGCCAGCAGTCGGCGCAGGCTGCTGGGCTGCTGCTGGCCCAAGGGGATCAGGGCAAAGTTGGGCAGGTTGGCCACTGCCAGGCGGGCTTGGGGGGCGCGGGCGTGCACCGCCTGCAGCAGGGTTTGGTAGTCGGCGGCAAATTGTTGGATCTGGCGCTCGACAAAGGGCAAGGGATCCTCCCCCTGCAGGGCCCGTTGGGCGGCGGCAAAAACAATGGCGTTGGTGTCGTTGCCGCCCACCCAGATGGTGATTAGGTCAGCATTGGGAGGGATGCGCGGCACTTGATCCTGGAGCAGGTTGGCCGGGATCCCTTCCCGCAGGGCTTGCATGGCCGGGCTGAGCACCGCTCCCGAGCGGCCCAAGTTGATGAGCTCCACCGGGCCGGGCAGCAGGCGGGCCAGGCGAGGGACATACCCCGTTCCATTGGGGCAGTCCAGGGGTTCTGAGCGCTGCGGACGGGTGCCGGCCGCGTTGGCCGGGCCATCGCAGGAGATGGAGGCGTTGAAGCCGACGGCATCGCTGGCTCCCAGGGCAACGTAGCGGGTGAGGGCGGGTGGGCCGGGCACAGCAGGCAGAGGGGATTTCGAAGCGGCAGAACAGGCGGCTAGCCCTGATCCGAGCAGCAAAATTAGGATTGAGAGGAGGAGCAGCCCAGCCGTCTGAGGGTCTGGAGGTCGGTTTTTTCGGTATCTGGACGCTTGCATCTGTCGGCAAAGAAAGCAGGTGCAAGGGGGTAGCTTTGGAAAGACTGGGCAGGGGTCGGGCGGGGCGGGAAGCCCCCCAGACAGGCTAACCAAAGATCGGCCAATCGGCGAGTATGGTGGGAGTATGGCGCTGCGCTTTTGCAAGTCCCGCACCTACCACGATCCCCTGCACGGCGCCATCAGCCTGGATGGCGGGGATCCGGTTGAGGCGCTGCTGATTCGCCTCATCGACACACCGGCCTTCCAACGCCTGCGCCGCATCCGCCAGTTGGACACCGCTTTTTTGACCTTCCACGGGGCCGAGGGATCCCGCTTTACCCACTCGGTGGGGGTGCTGCAGGTTACGCGGCGGCTGCTCGACAAGTTGGCCCGCCGCTACCCGGAGCTGCGCCCCTACCGCGCCGTTACCCTGGTTGCCGCCCTGCTGCACGACATTGGGCACCCTCCTTTTAGCCATGCAGGGGAGGAGATTTTTGGCTGCCGCCATGAGGTCTGGACGGCCCGCATTGTACGCGAGGATCCCCAGGTGGCGACTCTTCTGGCGGAGTTCGACCCGCAACTGCCCGCTCAACTGGAGCAGGTGTGGCAGAAACGCTTCCCCCTGCCGCTGGTGGGGCAGCTCATTGCCAGCCAACTGGACTGCGACCGTTTTGATTACCTCATGCGCGACAGCCTGCTCACCGGCGCCCAATACGGCCACCTGGATCTGGATCGCATCCTCACGGTGTTGGACTACGACCCGGAGACGGGATCCCTGTCCATCCCGGCTCGCAAAGGCTTGGGGGCCATCGAGCACTACCTGGTGGTGCGCTATTTCATGTACACCCAGGTCTACCAGCACCCCAAGAGCCTCTGCGCCCGCTTCATTTTGGATCGCCTCTTCAAGCGGGCCCAGATCCTTTTGCAAAAGGGGGAGATCGAGTTGGATCCCATCCTGAGCGCCTGGTGCTGGGCCGCGCTGGCGACGCAAAAGGGAGATCCCTTCGAGTTGCCTCTGCCCCTCTATTTGGCCGCTGACGATGTGATGTTCAGCTACCCTTTCCGCTTTTGGGCTATGGTGGGGAAGGATCCCATCTTGGCGGATCTGGCGCGGCGCTACCTGGAGCGGGATCTGTTCAAAGCCCGCAACCTCACCCGCTTGCCAGCCGAGCGACGCCAAGAGCTGGTGGCAACTCTAAGCCAGAAGATGCAGCGAGATGGCTTGGATCCAGAAAGCTATCTGGGAATCCGCTCCGCCCACGTCCAGGGCTACAGCTTTTACGACCAAGGGATCCAGCTCAAAACCGAAGACGGCTACGCAGAAATTGCCCAGCTCTCGCCGCTGGTGCGGGCTTTGGTGGAAACGCAAAGCCAGGTTTGGCTGATCTTTCCCCGCCCCTACAGCGATATCGTAGAAGGGGCGCTGTCTGCTTAGAGGATTGGGAGATCCCAGGGCCAGGGCATGGGCAAAGCCGTTCGTATCTAAGCGAGGGAAGCAAGCGTGGGGATCCCGGAGATCCTGGCGGGGGTGTTGGCGCCGACGGCCCTGGCCATTGCGTTGGTGGCGCTGCGGCTGTGGCGGGCGCTGCGGGCCTCCCCCTGGCTGAGGGATCCCTCGCCGGAGCAAGCGGCAGCAGTGGCAGCGGCCATGGAGCGGCTGGCGGTGATCGTGCCCGCCTACAACGAAGCGGAGAACGTGGTGGGCTGCCTGAGCAGCATCCTGGACAGCACCGCCGCCCCCTTGCAAGTGTGGCTGGTGGACGATGAATCCACGGATGCCACCTGGGAGCTGGCCCAGGGACTGGCCGCCAAGCGACAGGATCCGCGGCTGCACCTGCTCAAAGGGGATCCCCGCCCCCAAGGCCAGACCTGGGTGGGCAAAAACTGGGCCTGTGCCCAAGCCGTTGCCGCCCTAGCCGCCCAGCCTGATCCCCCCGACTACCTGCTCTTTCTCGACTGCGACGTGCGGCTGGAAAGTGGAGCCATCGAAGCCGCCTTAGGACATTTGCTGGCAAGCGGCAGCGGCCTGGTAAGCGTGGGGCCGCAGTTGGTGTGCGGCTGCCTGGCCGAGTGGCTGGTGCAGCCCATCATGATGGTCATCTTGGCGGCAGGCTACGACTTTGCCGCCGTGAATGATCCCAAGCGTCCCAAGGCCTTTGCCTTCGGGCCGTTCATGCTGTTTCGCCGCTCCGCCTACGAGCAAGTGGGCGGACACGCCGGCGTGGCCGAGGTGGTCATCGAGGATGTGGCGCTGGGACAGCGCATCAAAGCGGCCGGCCTCGGCCTGCAGATCTGCCTGGGGGGGCCGCGGGTGCGCAGCCGCATGTACGCCAATGGGGCCGCCCTCTGGGAAGGGTGGACGAAAAACTGGTTCCTGGGCCTGGAGCGCAACTGGGCCTTGGCCGTGTTGGCAATGGTCACGGTCTTGGGCCTCTGCAGCTTGCCTTGGCTGGGGTTGATCTTGGCCTTGGCCACCGGATCCCTGCAGGTCTTGGCGGCCAGCCTGGCCGGGATCCTGGGCCAAGGGGTCATCCGCCTGCTTCTGTGGCATTGGGCGCATCTGCCCCTGCGCTACTGGTGGCTAACGGCAGTGGGGGGTTGGGCGACAGCGGCCATCATCTTGGCTTCGGCCATCCGCACCACCACCGGCCGCAACTGGACTTGGCGGGGCCGTCCCCTGAGGTCAAACTAGCCTGGATCCTCTGAAACCCCTTGGGAACATGGTCTAATGGGGAATGTTCGGGAAGGATCCCAAAATAACCAAGCGGCGTTTACAAGGCGTTTACAAAGTGAGATAGCACAATGCAGGCTTTGGTCATCGGCTCCGGGGGACGGGAACACGCTCTGGCCTGGAAGCTGCTGCAGTCTCCCCAGATTACTCGGGTCTACTGGGCACCTGGCAACGGCGGCGCCCAGCAGATGCCCCGCTGCCAATCGGTGGCTTTGGCGGCCACCGACATCGAGGGGCTGGTGCGATTTGCTACCGTGCAAGGGATCCGCCTGACGGTGGTAGGGCCAGAGCTGCCCTTGGTGCAGGGGATCGTGGACGCCTTCCAGGCAGCAGGGTTGCCCATTTTCGGGCCTAGCCGCGCCGCTGCCCAACTGGAAGGAAGCAAACTCTGGGCCAAGCAACTGATGCAGGAAGCAGGGATCCCTACGGCTCCGGCGGTAGGCTTTGCCGACTTGTCGGAGGCGCTGGCCCACCTGAATTCTCGCAGCTACCCCGTGGTGATCAAAAAAGATGGGCTGGCCGCCGGCAAGGGGGTGACTGTTGCCCACAGCCGGGAAGAGGCCGTACAGGCGCTGGAGGCGGCCCTGGCCAAGCCGGGCGATCAGGTGCTCATCGAGGAGTTCCTCGCCGGCCAAGAGGTGTCGGTGCTGGCGCTCACCGATGGCCAGATCTGCCTGCTGCTGCTGCCCGCCCAAGACTACAAACGCCTCGGCGATGGCGATACCGGCCCCAATACCGGCGGCATGGGGGCCCACGCCCCGGCAGATCACCTGGTGACGCCGCAGCTTTTGGCCCGTATCCAGGCGCAAGTGCTGGATCCCACCCTGGAGGCTTTGCAACGGCGGGGCATCCGCTACCAGGGGGTGATCTATGCCGGTTTGATGATCACGCCCAGTGGGGATCCCTACGTGTTGGAGTACAACTGCCGCTTTGGGGATCCCGAAGCTCAGGTCATCCTGCCCTTGCTGGAAAACCCTTTGGACGAGGTGCTGCTGGCCTGTATAGAAGGACGGCTGGCCCAAATCCAGCTCAAATGGAAACCCGGCTATGCCGCCTGCGTGGTGATGGCAGCCCCAGGCTATCCCGATGCCTACGAGCGAGGGATCCCCATCTCCGGCTTGGATGCAGCTGCCACCACGGGGGCGTTGGTGTTTCATGCGGGTACCCGCCAGGCGGGCAAGCAGCTCCTGAGCGATGGCGGGCGCGTTCTCTGTCTTACCGGCCAAGGGGCAACCCTATCCGAGGCCCTGCGCCAAGCCTACGCAGCCGTGGAGCAAGTGCAGTTTCCCAAGGCCTACTATCGTTCTGACATCGGCAGCCACGCCCTGGGGCCTGCCGTCCGCCGAGGAGTGATCCCTACCCCATAAAGCCATCCCTTGCCCTCTCAGCTGCAGCCGGATGGAAGAAGCCCCAGAGGGGTCGCTCCTCCAGGGCCCATAAAGCAGCTTTGAAAAAAGCTTTGATGCTTAGACGATAGCGCTTTCGGTAACAAGACGGCAACAGTGATATCAAAGCTCAACTTTACTTTAGATTCCTTAACAATAGCCCTCTGCTTTGACTAGGCACGGATATTGCCAAGGCCGAGCCTCCCCTGTCGAGAGGGATCCCGCATCAGCTCACTTGAGCCGTTGCAGTCGCAGACCTGGATCCCTTGGGGCAGGGATTTCCTCGCTCTCCTCTCCCCTGGTGGAAAAGAGGTTGGGGGTGGTCGCCTGTGGCAGCGCATGGCAGAGGAGACTATCTGATACATTTACGCTGAACACTGCTGAACATCACTGTTCAACTATGCAGCGATAGCATTCTGTTTGTTTCCAAACAGAATGGCGGTATCCCGCAAAGCTTTGAGTAGAATACCCAAAGCGCAGTTTCCGTGTCGTCTTACTACCAATTTTCTGCTTTGCTTTGGCTACCATGTTGGCAGACTCGAAAGTAAACAGAAAGATCAACTGGTAGTAATCCGTACTGAACATATTATACATTATTTTCAGTATAGTTGAGCTTATTATTGACTAGAGTCATGCTCTCTCAAATAGATTCAGCTAGAAATCGCAGGAGCCCCGCACTGTACCCGTAGGGTCAGTGTCGGGAGGAATGCGGAAGTTATGATAGAACCATGACCCAAGTCCTGACCGTCTCCTGCAAGCTCAAGGCGTCCCAGTCGCAAGCCGCCAAATTAGACGCGACTTTGGAGGCTTTTGGCCAAGCCTTGAATTGGGTCAACCAGAACACGCCGGAGAAAATCGCCAACGCCGTTAAGCTCCAGTCTCTGTGCTACCGCGAAATCCGTGCCCGGTTCGGCTTATCCAGTAACTTGGCAAGGACTACGTCCCGCTTACGCGACCAGCAGGTCTGCAGACGGCTGGCCGGTGCCCGTAAAGTTGCCCAACAGAAAAACCGCCCCG
>NZ_JAOALE010000055.1:0-10559 GCF_047462575.1 Synechococcus sp. 'PEA 65AY6A-5F PE A' | reverse complement strand
CTCATGATGAATGCATTGTACCTGTTGAACGCTCCCGCCTCTCATCCTGACTCTGACCGGCCCGCCCCCCCTATATCCCCCCGTATACGGGGGGACTGGGGGGCTGGGGGACTGGGGGGTACAGAGCGGGGCTTCCAGGACTACGTCCCGCTAGCGCGAACGGCGGATTAGCTAAAGCCATCGATGGATGGATGGAGACGTGATGAGCAAGACGCCAGAGGCGCTGCGGCGCTCCGTTGAGCAGTTCCTACTTAATGTACCGGAGCCGCTCGATCCGCTACTTGCCCTCAAGCTGACTCAGTTGGTGATGAGGCCGGGAGATACAGCTTACGCCATGGGCTCCAGCGATGGCCAGCGAAACCTTGACGAGCGCTGTTGTCCCTGCCCTGGACGTCTGTTGGGGGAATAGACATCATTTGCCCACCTCTGCCGGCAGCCTGGGGTTGAAGAGAGGAAGAAAAAGCGGCCAAGATGGGATCCAGTTGCTTGGCCTCCTATGACTTCCCTAGTTCTCCTCTGGCATCGCCGCGATCTGCGCCTAGGAGACAACACAGCCCTCCATGGGGCAGCCCAGCGCAGCCCCCAGGTAGTGCCGGTTTTCGTTTTCGACCCCCAACTCCTGCAGCGGGCAGACATGGCCCCAGCCCGGGTGGCGTTTCTGCTCCAGGCGTTGCAGGAGCTGCAGGAGCGCTACGCCCAGATGGGGATCCCACTCCTGTGGCGGCGGGGAGATCCAGCCGTGGAGCTGCGGCAGTTGGCCGCAGAGCTGGGAGCGCAGGCCGTGTTTTGGAACGAGGATCTGGATCCCTGGGCTCGGCAGCAGGAGAGTCGGGTGCGGGCCAGCTTGGCGGAAGCTGGGATCCCGTCTTTTTCTTACCAAGATATGCTGCTGCACGGGCCAGGGGAAGTGTTGACCCAGGCGGGGGAGCCCTACTCGGTTTTTACCCCTTTCTGGCGCCGCTGGTCTAGCTTGCCCAAGCCGGATCCCTTCCCCATCCCAAAGAGTCTGCAGGCGGTGTCAAGCCTGAAAGCCCAACCTCTGCCCAGCTTGGCGGATCTGGGCTTTGTCTGCAACCAGCGGATCCCGGCAGCGGGGGAGAGCGTGGCTCAGGGTCTTCTAGAGGATTTCTGCCAGGGCCTGCGCATTTTCGAGTACGGGCGAGCCCGCGACTTCCCCGCCGAGCAGGGCACCTCCCTCCTTAGTCCCCACCTCTGCTGGGGAACCATCGGCATTCGGCGGGTGTGGCAGGCCACCTGTGAAGTGGAAGCGGAGGCCCGCAGCGAAGAGGCCGAGAGCAGCCTGAAGACTTGGCGGCAGGAGCTGTGCTGGCGCGAGTTTTACAAGCATGTTTTGGTCCACTGGCCCCATGTGGAAAGCGGAGCCTACCGACGAGCCTTTGATGCGCTGGAGTGGGACAACCGCCAAGATTGGTTTCAGGCCTGGTGCGCCGGGCAGACGGGCTACCCGATTGTGGATGCGGCCATGCGCCAGCTCAACGAGACCGGCTGGATGCACAACCGCTGCCGCATGATCGTGGCCAGCTTCCTAACCAAAGATCTGCTTATCGACTGGCGCTGGGGAGAGCGCTACTTTATGCAGAAGCTGGTGGACGGGGATCTGGCGGCCAACAACGGCGGCTGGCAGTGGAGCGCTGGTGTGGGCACGGATCCCAGGCCCCTGCGCATCTTCAACCCAGCCACCCAGGCGGCCCGCTACGACCCGGAGGGGGAGTATATCCGCCGCTACCTGCCGGAGCTAGCGGGGCTGGATACCCCAGCTTTGCTGTGGGTGGGGAATGACCCCAAGGGATCCTGGGCTCTGCAGGAGCGGCGGCGCTGCGGCTACCCGGATCCCATCGTGGATCACAAAGTGCAGCAGCAGGAGTTCAAGCGGCGCTACCAGGCGGTGCAGCAGGGGTACTCCAAGTCTGTTCAACGATCAAACGATCATAGAAATCCAAGCGTTGTGTAGTCTCGTGAAAAAAGGGGATCCCATGGATCCCCCGTGGCTACCAGAGCTTAAGGCAAATGCCCGTCCAAAGCAGGTAACTGCAGCACTAGGGCTCCAGCTCGCTGGGGATGCGCTCCCCGAAGAGCACGAAGTAGAGAATCCGATAAATGTCCGTGTTCAGGATCCCGGTGACCGGCACTAGCTCTCGAGCGTTCAGGCCTGCTGCGCGAGCAATGACCCCGCTGCCCACATCGTCCTTGCTGGCCCAAGCCACGGCAAAGGGAAAGCGCTTGCCATTTTTGTCCGGAGCGGAGAGGAAGGGCTTTGTACCAGTGCCGTCCACCCCGTCAAGGGGAGCGCCGCTTTCGTCAGTGGGCGGCAGAGGATTATCGGCAGACTCGACATCCACCAGCTGCATCCCGCCAGCATTGCTGTCGCTGGTGGTGATCATGAAGGTCTTGGGATTCTTCTCGATGAAGTTGAGAATCACCCCAATGGCATCGTCGGCCCGCTTCATCGCCTCCAGGCAGCCGGAAGCGTTGAGGTTGTTGCACATGTTGTCGGTGCCCTCTTCCTCGATGACAGCCAAGAAGCCCTTGGGATTGCGGGAGATCCGCTCCAGGGCAAACTGTGTCATCTCGGCAACGGTGGGCGCGCTGGCGATGTAGTTGGGCAAGTTTTCTTTCCGCAACTCTTCTTCAGGCTTGTCGTAGAAGGTGTCCTCGACGTTGAACACCCCCAAAACCTTGGAGACATCTGCCGGCAGCTTGAGCAGCTCGTCGCGGGTGTAGACAACGGCGTACCCCTTTTTCTTGGCCTCCTCAATCAGGTTGCGGCCATCCTTGCGCTTCCCTTGGCCAAAGCGGCCCTGGACACCTTCCGGCAGCAGCCACTCCTCGCCAGCGCCGAGGATGATGTCTACCCCTGACTCCACCACCTGCAGGGCAATCTCCTCATAGTCGCTGCGCTTGGCAACTTCGGCAACGAAGGCAGCCGTCCCCGGCTCAATGATGGATCCCGTTTGCACCAGAGCCGTACCCAAGCCTGCCGCCACGGCCTCTTCCATGATCGTGTTCAGGGTGCCGTTGGCCGAGGGGTACTCTTTGCCGTCCGGATCCAACCCAAAGCTCTTGGCGTGGACACGGGTTCCCGTGGCATGGGTCACCGCTCCGGCGTTGGAAGTTCCCCCAAGCTGGTCGAGATGGTGCCCGCGATAGGGGGCAATCACGGGGAGACGATCCCAGTTCAGAAAGCCATCGGGGCCGTAGTAGAGAATGCGTGTGATGTCCCAGTGGGAAGCCGAGGTGCCATCCGGGTGGAAGAAGATGGCCCCGTTTCCGGTCGGCTCAGGCGCCGCTTGAGCCACACTAGAGGAAAAAACTGACGAGGACAGCAGACACAAAGTTGCAGCCAAAGCCGCCCTCAAAGAATAGCTACGCATAGCTAGCACCCTCCTGCTCGTTCAAAGCTGAACGTTAAGGAAAGTAACACAGCCTTGAACAGTTAGCAAGAGCGCGCACAAATGCTCCTGCAGAGCTTACCTGCAGCGACAATCTGCCTCTCAGGTCTACTACTTGGCCGGGGCAGGTTGCGAGGTCTATACCTAGAGTTAACTATCTCTTAACTGCCTCATAACGTCAAGGCTTCTCGTAGAGCTTTATAGCCGTCTTCCAGTCAAGCTGTTCTTTTGGGAGCAGGCGTCGAACTCTTGGCCTGCCAGGACCGCCTAAGCTGTCTAAGGTGGTGTTGCCAACGCTGCAGTTCCCCAGCTTCCAGCGGGATCCCACCGAAGCGCACCTCCAGGTAGCGCTCCAAGAACTGGATGGCCACCTGGGCTTGTGGTAAGTCGGAGTGGCGCAAGTGTTCCAGGCAGGCCTCAGGGCCTAGGTGGGCTGGGATCCCCACCGCCGTCGCCAGATCCCGCAGTTGCAGATAAAGCCTTGAGATAAGCTGGCGGCGCTGCTGCGACTTGGGTAGAGCCGCCGGGATCCAGCGCATCCCGGCAAAGGCCAGACTCGGCAGCAGGATCCCAGCTATCCAGGTGGGCCAAGGGGGGGATGGCTGCCACAGGGATCCCATCACCACCCCATTGGCGGCAGTGGCCAACAGAATCCACCCCCCATCCTGCCAGCGCACGGCCTGGTAGCGGCGGCGGCGGCCCCAGTAGGCCGTGAAGCCAGTGATGACCATCACCCCCACCAGCGGCAGGCTGTTTTGCTGCAGGCTTTGCCCCCAGCCCACCAAGCTGCGGCGGAGGGCGGCAACGACATCCTCCTGCTTTTGGGGAGCGGTCACGCGGCTGGCCAGCTCCTGAATCTGCCGCCAGATCTGCCGCTGGGTGGATAGATCGTACTGGATGACGTACTTAAACCAACGGAAGCGCAGGCTGTCGTAGAAGTCTAGGATGGGATCCCACCCGCTTTGCCGCTGGCTGACATTGGCCTCGGGCGGCGTGGCGTCGAAGATGATCCATCCATAGGGGCCAAAGGGGATCTCCGTCCACGAGTGGGCATCGGCGTTGCGCACCGCCAGGTACTTTTCCTGCGCCACCCAGCGCCCGCCCAAGAAGCCATTGACCACGCGGGCCGGGATGCCGAGGCTGCGGGCCAGCACCGTCAGAGCGGTGGCAAAGTATTCGCAGTGGCCGCGGCGGTGGGTAAACAAAAAAGCCTCCAAAGGCGGCTCGGCACCGGGATCCGGCAAATTGGTGGTGTAGGCGTAGTTCTCTAGCAGGTAGTTCCGCAGAGCCGTTACCTTGCCAAAGACGTCGGGGATCCCAGCCGTGATCTCCTCTGCCAAGGCGGGAATGCGCGGATCCAGCTCTGCCGGCAACTGCAGGTAGGCTGCCTGCTGGGCTGGGTCAAGCGCACTCAGCAGCTCCTCCTGGCTAAGCTGGCGCAGGCGGGGCCTTAGATCCTGGGGGATCCAGCTCACGGCGCGGTAGAGATAGGGCAGCCGGGGGGGCAGAGAATGGCTGACATCCCCGCTCTCGTGCAGGAGCAGGCGGCGAGTTTGCCGTTGCCATGCCTGCTGCGGAGTCATCGCCCCACCTCGATCTAGCCACTCCACCTCTAGCAGCGGCGCCACCCCAAAGACGGTGGTGGTGGCCAGCGGCTCTAGGTAAATCCGCTGCTCCAGGGGAAAGAACTGGAGGTCGCTCGCGGTGGGGATCAAGGGGGAAGCCGAGAGATCAAAGACCCCTGCTGCAGTGGGGAAAATCGGGATCGCGCGGTTCAGCGTCCGCGACCAAGCCCGCCCGTCGTAGCGATCAAAGCTGATCCCCCGCCAGTAGAGGGACTCCACCTGGGGGGGCACCCCTGCCGGGAACTCCACCCGCAGGGCAACGGTGTTGTCGGTTTTAAGGGTGCCGAACTCCCCCAGGCTGACTTCTTCGGCAAAGCCGGTGGTCATCACCGGCGAGCGGGCCTGCCGGCCCAAGATCCCCAAGCTGAGCCGCGGGAAGAGGAAAAACAAAACCACCGAGAGAATTGTTGCCAGCAAGGCCAGGGATCCCAGAAACCCCAAAAAGCTGAGGTCGATCCCGCGGACTTGGCTGGCCGCCTGCGGGTGCTGCTCCGCCTGCAGGCGCAGGTGATAGAGGGTGAGGTTAACCAGCCCCACCCCCACATACAGCAGGAATAAAAACCCAAAGCTGATGTCTTCGTTGAAGAGGGTGGCGATGGCCATCAGCAGCAGAGACAGCACCGCCAACTGGATGTGGTCTGCTGCCCGTTCCCGCTGGAACAACTTGGCCCCTGTTAGGTAAAGCACCAGGCCTATGGCCCCATCCGAAAGCGGCAGCACGCCCGCCAGCACCAGGGCCGCCAAGCTGACCAACACGCTCACCGTCAGGGGCATCCACAGGGAAGCATAGCGGGCAAAACTAATCCGGGGCGGCTCCCAAAACCAACTGGCAGCCCCCGCCGCCAAGCAGAGGGCGATAACCGCCGGCGACAGGGCCTGATCCCCCAGACAAAGGGCCGTGAAGGCGATCCCCACCAGCAGGTAGATGAAGACCTTTTGGAGAGAAAGGAGCGGCCAGGCCATTGGCTTTTCGAGGAGCCCTTGCGTTGCCCTTCCAAGATAGCCAAGCCAGCTCCCTGCCCAAAACCGACGCGGCCTGCTGGCACCCCCGCTCGCCCTGGAGAGGACAGACTTCTGTCGCGGCACTAGAATCGTTAATGTTCTTTAATGTTTTTTGACTCGCCGACTTTGGCGGCAGATCCACGCACGCTGCGCACAAAGGGGATGAGATGTCCGGCCAAAACGAAATCCATGTGGTGGGGGCGCGGCAGCACAACCTCAAAAACCTCGAGCTGCGGATCCCGCGCAATCGCCTGGTGGTGTTTACGGGCGTCTCTGGATCCGGCAAATCTTCGCTGGCCTTCGACACCATCTTTGCCGAGGGGCAGCGGCGCTATGTGGAGTCCCTCAGCGCCTACGCGCGGCAATTTCTGGGGCAACTGGACAAACCGGATGTAGACCGCATCGAGGGCTTGAGCCCGGCCATTGCCATCGACCAAAAGTCCACCAGCCACAACCCCCGCTCCACGGTGGGCACCGTTACCGAAATCTACGACTACCTGCGGCTGCTCTACGGGCGGGCTGGGATCCCCCACTGCCCCCATTGTGACCGGGTGATTGCCCCCCAGACGGTGGATCAAATGGTGGACCAGATCCTGGCCCTGCCGGAGCGGACGCGCTTTCAGTTGCTGGCGCCTGTGGTGAGGGAAAAAAAGGGCACCCATGCAGCCCTCTTGCAGAGCTTGCGCCAGCAGGGGTTTGTGCGGGTGCGCATCGACGGCCAAGTGCGGGATCTGAGCGAAGAGATCGAGTTGGCCAAAAACAAGGCCCACACCATTGAGGTGGTGGTGGATCGGCTGGTCAAGGGCCCCGAGATCGCCGAGCGGCTGGCCGATTCCCTGACCACCTGTCTGCGCCAGTCGGGGGGACTGGCGGTGGTGGAGCTCTTGCCGCGAGAGGAAGAGCGGGAACACCTGCTGCAAAAAGTGGCCGAGGTGGCGGGGCAGTACCTCAACGGCAAGCCGACGGAGCTGATCTTTTCGGAACAATTTGCCTGCCCCGAACATGGCTCGGTGCTGGGCGAGCTGTCGCCGCGGCTATTTTCCTTCAACTCCCCCATCGGCGCCTGTCCTGTCTGTCACGGGCTGGGCTTTGAGCCCATCTTCGACCCCGACCGGATCGTGCCGGATCCCAAGCTCCCTTTGTACGCGGCCATCGCCCCCTGGGCGGAGCGGGAGAACCCCTACTACCTGGCCCTGCTGGCGGGGGCCGCCAAGGCCTTTGGCTTTGAGCTCAGCAGCCGCTGGTGCGACCTCACCCCTGAGCAGCAGCAGCTCCTCCTCTACGGCAGCGACCAGGAGATCTACGTTGAAGCGGAATCCCCCTACCGGGGCCGGGGGTACTACCGCCGCTACGAAGGGGTGATCCCCCAGTTGCAGCGGCACTACCAAGAAACCACCTCCGAAACCTACCGGCAAAAGCTAGAGGCCTACCTCACCTACCGCCCCTGTGCTGCCTGTGGCGGATCCCGTCTCAAGCCGGAAGCTCTGGCCGTGCGCATCGGCGGCTACCGCATTACCGATCTCACCGAGATCTCCATCCGCGACTGCCTGCACCGCCTGGAGCAGCTAAACCTTACCCCCCGCCAAGCGCAGATCGGCGAGTTGGTGCTGCGGGAGATCAAAACCCGGCTGCAGTTTTTGGTGGATGTGGGCCTCGACTACCTCACCTTGGCCCGTCCGGCCATGACCCTCTCCGGCGGCGAAGCGCAGCGGATCCGGCTGGCCAGCCAAATGGGCTCCGGCTTGACGGGGGTGCTCTACGTGTTGGACGAACCCTCGATTGGCCTCCACCAGCGGGACAACGAGCGCCTGTTGCAAACCCTGTTTCGCCTGCGAGATCTGGGCAACACCCTGATCGTGGTGGAACACGACGAAGAAACCATCCGTGCCGCCGACCACATCGTCGATATCGGCCCTGGGGCCGGCATCCACGGGGGGGAAGTGGTGGCCCAGGGATCCCTGGCGGACATCATGGCCTGCGAGCGCTCCATCACCGGAGCCTATCTTTCGGGGCGGCTGCGGATCCCTACCCCTGCGCAGCGGCGGGCTGGGAAAGCGGTTGCCCTCAAGCTCACCAATGCCCACAAAAACAACCTCAAGCACATCGATGTGGAGATCCCTCTGGGCAAGTTGGTCTGTGTTACAGGCGTCTCCGGCTCCGGCAAATCCACCTTGGTCAACGAATTGCTCTACCCTGCCCTGCAGCACCATCTTGGACACAAGGTGCCCCAACCCGCGGAGATGGGAGAACTTGAGGGCATCGAACACATCGACAAGGTGATCGTCATCGACCAATCTCCCATTGGCCGTACCCCCCGCTCCAACCCTGCCACCTACACGGGTTTGTTTGATCCCATCCGCCAAACCTTTGCCCAAACCTTGGATGCCAAGGCCAGAGGCTACCCATCCGGCCACTTTTCCTTCAATGTCAAGGGGGGGCGCTGTGAAGCCTGCAAAGGGCAGGGGGTGAACGTGATTGAAATGAACTTCCTGCCCGATGTGTACGTCACCTGCGAAGTCTGCGGGGGCAGCCGTTACAGCCGCGAAACCCTGCAGGTCAGGTACAAGGGCAAGAACATCGCCGAAGTCCTGGATATGACGGTGGGGGAGGCGCTGGAGTTTTTCGCTGCCCTGCCTCCTGCCGCCAAGATCCTGCAGACCTTGGCCGATGTGGGCCTCGATTACATCAAGCTGGGCCAGCCAGCTCCTACCCTCTCCGGTGGGGAAGCGCAACGGGTCAAGCTGGCCGCAGAACTGGCCCGCCGCTCCACCGGCAAAACCCTCTATCTGCTGGATGAGCCCTCCACCGGCTTGTCTTTTTACGATGTCCACAAGCTCTTGAACGTCCTGCAACGGCTGGTGGATACAGGCAACACCGTGCTGGTGATCGAGCACAACCTGGACATCCTCCGCTGTGCCGACTGGATCATTGACCTGGGGCCAGAAGGAGGCGACCAGGGCGGCCAGATCGTGGCCGTAGGCACCCCTGAGGCAGTGGCTGAGCAGCCGGGATCCCATACGGGGCGGTACCTGAAGCAGGTTTTACAACGCCATCCCCCCGGCCAGTGAGCACCCCTTTCGATTGGGCTGCTGCTTTTCAGGACCCAGCAGCTCTGAGCTTCACCCACCGCTTGGGGTTGCCTCAGGCTCATTTCAAGAAGCCCGTTTCAAGTCAACTGCAACTTAAAACAACAGCTCCTCAATAATCTCGTTGGAAAACAGCCAGCCCTCGGGCGGGACTAGCCGTAGCCGTCCCCCTTCGCAACTGGCCCAACCTTTTTCAAAATAGGGATCCAGCCTCTGCAAGGCCTGCTCCACCTTCCTGCTGCCAAAGCGCTCCTGTAGAGTTGCCAACTCCAGCCCTTCCTGGAGGCGCAACCCCAACATCACCGTATCCATCCAGATTTCTTCTGCAGAAGCCGGCGGCGGCAGGGGGTGAACCTGCGCTTTGACCTGTTCAAAGTATGCGTGGAGAGTTTTCGGCTGTTGAATGCGCCGCCCCCCTTCGTAGCCGACCGATCCCATGCCAAAGCCAAAGTAGGGGCGGTTTTCCCAGTACACCCGGTTGTGGCGACAGGCATACCCAGGGCGGGCAAAATTGGAGATCTCGTAGTGGATATAGCCGGCTTGGGTGAGCAACTCCCGCGCCGTCAGGTACATGGCAACCGTGGTCTCCTCGCTGGGCAGAGGCGCCTCCCCCGGCCGGTAGAGACGCCCAAAGCGGGTTCCCGGCTCGAGGGTGAGATCGTAAACGGAGACGTGGGCCGGGTTGATTTCAAGAACAGCTTGCAGGGACTCCTGCCAATGTTCCAAAGTTTGGTAGGGCAGCCCGAAGATCAAATCCAGGTTGAAATTCTCAAAGCCCACCGCCTGCAAGTCGGCCACAGCCTCGTAAATTTCTTCCACCCCATGGAGGCGACCGCAGGCGGCCAGCAGCTCCGCTTGAAAGGCCTGTACCCCTAGGCTAATGCGGTTAACCCCTAGATCCCGGTAGCCTGCCAACTGCTCCCGTGTCAGGGTGCCGGGGTTGGCCTCGAGCGAGATCTCGCAGTCGGGATGAAACGGGATCCTCTCCCTTAATTGGCTCAAAATCCGACTCAACTGCTTCACCGTCAGCAGGGAAGGGGTGCCGCCGCCGAAAAAAATGCTGGTCAAGGGCTGGGGATCCCCGGCCAAATGGCGGTAGCGGTAGGCGCCGCCGATCTCTTGGCAGAGCCTCTGCACATAGGTTTCGATCAGTTCGCGCGTGCCCAGGCCGGTGGCAAAATCGCAGTAGTGGCAGCGCTGCCGGCAGAAGGGAATGTGCAGATAGGCCGCCTCCGGCCAGCCAAGCTGAGTGGAGAGGGCAAAGTCTTCTGCAGAGGCTGCAACTACCATAGCTCCCTACCTTGGTGACGTACTCCCACACTCATGCTGACGCATAGAGTGCAGGCTTCATGGCTTACGCCACGCTTCGCCAACAGTGACCCCTGCCCGATAGCAGGACATTTCCTGAGCTTGAAGAACGGGACGCCCCACCGCTC
>NZ_JAOALE010000054.1:0-10664 GCF_047462575.1 Synechococcus sp. 'PEA 65AY6A-5F PE A' | reverse complement strand
CGGGAAGTGATTCTCGGAAGCTCCCGTCTACAGCCCGTCAGGGCTTAGCGGGAGAAGATGTCACTTCACCAGCCCTTCCCCACCGGGGTGTTGGTTGGGGTAGTCCCCCGCCGGGAACTTTTCGCCAGGGTGATAGGGTGTGGCCCAGAGGTGGTGGGCCAAATACCCCGCCCGTCGATACAGCCAGGAGTCGGGGTGGGCCAGGAGCTGGACATTTTCTCCTGGGATCAACTTGTAGGCCACCGGCTGCCCCAGGCGATTGTGGCGGTTGGGGTTGACAATCTTCCAGTAGCGCCCCCGCAAGGGATCCACCGTTTGCTTGGCCTCCTGCTCGGCGCTCAGCAGGGTAGAGCGGGCGCGAAAGGCGTTGCCGTGAGGGTTATCCGGCCCCAGAGGCAGAGGTTCTGCATGCACTTCATAGAGGGAGTTGCACGGCCCATCCACCGCCATATCGAGGCGGACAGTGAAAAAGTGCTGGTGGTTGAGGCCAGACAATTGGGGTGCCACCAAGACGCCGAACTCCGGCTCTTCCCCCGGCAACGTAGCGCAAGTGTTGATAATGCCGGTGAGCTTGGCCTCGAACTCCAGGGTGCCATCCTGGTAAAAGTACCAGAAAAAGCCGTAGTCGTAGTTGCCGATGGTGGTAAAGAAAGAGAGCACCAGCCGCCGCGAGCGCCGCACCTGGGCTCGCTCCGTGCGCCAGTCGGTGTGCTTCCAGAGCACGCCGAAGTCTTCTTCGTGCATGCAGATGGCGTTTTTGAGGAGCATGGGCTCGCCGCTGTTGCTGGGCAGCCAGGCATCGAAGTAGTAGATCTCCCCCAGGCAGTCGCAGCCCAGGCGCAGGGAATTGGCCTGCATGCCGATGCCGTATTCCCCCACGTCAAAGGCGTTCTTGCGGCAGTGGGGATCGCGGGGATCGCCGTAGGGCACCACCATCTCGGCTACCGAAGCGCGGCAGAGGATAGGACGAAGCCGGCCCTGATCCTCATAGCCCACCTGATGCAGCACCAGCCCCTCGCGGGGGTTAAAGCTGATGCGCAGATCCCACTTCTGCCAGCGGATGTGATGGCCTTCCACCTGGAAGCTCACCCCTTGGGGCTGGGTAATTTCCAAAGGCTTCAAATCTTGGCGAAACTCTTTGAAGAAGATCTCGTCGAAATTGCCATCTTCCGGGGGCAGAGGCCAGGGGCCGCGATCCTCCACCTTGACCACCTGCATTTGGTTGAGGTCGATCCAGGGGTAGAGGCCCTCGATGGGACGGGCATAGCCATTGTCGTAAGGAGAAGTGCGCAGGAAACACAGGCCCCGCACCAGACGCCGCCCCTCTTCTTCCGGGATCCCAAAGTAGCCCACCGTCCAGTAGTCCACCATCACCCGCTCCACATCGGCAATGCCCCGCCGCTGCAGGGCGGCCAGGAATTGGGGATCCGCCTTGAGCAGGCGGTCGCAGGCGTACACCTCATCGTCCAAAAGGGGCGGCTGCACGCCGGGGACGAGCTGCCAAGAGCACACCTGCTGCCGGGAGAGGGAGACCACCGCCTCATACGTGCTGCCCTCGGCGGGATTCAACAGCACCGCAAACGCCTGCCGATCCCAGGGCTGGCCCGGCTGCCACGCTTCCATCCAAGGTCGCTCCGGCTCCTGCAGTTGGATGGTGACGAAGCGGCAGCGGGAAGCAAGAGGGCGCTCCTGACGCAGGATTTTGACCACTTCCCGGATTTCTTCGCCATTTAGGGGATCCAGAGGGTGGCTGGGCCACTCCAGCCGGGAAGCAGAGCCCCTCGACGGGCGATGTCGATAGCGCTCCGAATCGTGCGGAGCAGACTGAGGACTTCGCGGAAGTTCACAAATCACAGAAATAACCTTGAATTCTACAGAAAATGGATTGACTGGGTGACGATCCGTTGAAAAATGCCGCAGGGATCCCCCTGCCCGCCAGCGCAGGTGTTCTGAGCGAGCTCATCAACCAACCAAAACAGGGCAGGGGAGAATCTCGGCAGCGGGACAAATCGCTCCTCGGCTGGCCGCTGTCGCCAGCCGGCAGTTTCGAGAAACGCGGCCAGCAAGAGAACAGGACCAAAGGATGCCAGGAAGAATGCGGCTTCGTAAATCAGCCAACCGGAGGGGGATCCCCGCCCGCTAACCAAAGGAAGAGGGCAGCCGCGCCAACGCAAACCGAACAATATCGAACAATCGCCAGAAACTAACTATAGGCTTCCGGGGGAAGAGATCCCAGCTCAAAATCAGCAGCAATTGCTTTAGGCCAGACGTGGCACAGGACAGCATAAAAAAGAATAAACGCTTCACGCAGGCTGAGGGCAAACCCACCAAGAAGAGGCTTATCTGGCGCCACTCTCTTTTCAAACCCGAACCCATTTCGGCTTGCCCTAACCCCACCTGTCGGAGGGATCCCCAGGGTTGGGATCCAAGGCGCAACTGCTCATCACTATAGCAGAGGCTCCCCCCTCGGCCACAAGCCCTGCCCCGCAGAGCCCACCGCCGCTTTCGACAACCCCCACCCGCGAATTTGAAGTTTAGCTTGGGTTTAAGGTTCGTGTCCCCCAATACATCCCTGAACAGTGTGCTGAAATTATGCCTAAAGTTAAGGATTTCCGACAGGAGGATCCCCCTAATGAAAATCGTCCACAATGAGGCAGGGCTTCTGGAATAACCAACCGTTTTGGTGGGGGGAGATGGCTTCAACTCGATACCGTCTGGTGCCCGTGGGGCCAGGAGACAGCGGCTTTTATCCAAAGCATCTCTATTTGGCTCTGGAAGCCACCCAACTGGGCTACTGGCAACTGGATCTGCGCAGCGGGGAGCTGAGCAGTTCGCCTCAGTGCAAGGCCAAATACGGACGGGATCCCGGCGAGGAGTTCACCCTGGAGATGTTTTTTGAGCGGGTTCACCCGGAAGATCGCCCAAGGGTGAAGGAAGCTTTGCAGTCGGCGGGGCGCAGGGCGACGGAGGGGGATCCCAACTTTGCCGTCGAGTACCGTGCCTGCTTAGCCAACGGACAGGTGCGCTGGTACCTCTCCCAGGGCATTGTGCTCTTGGGGCCGGAAGGGGATCCCGGCGAGATTGTCGGCGTGACCCTGGACATCAGCGAGCGCAAGCAATTAGAGATCACCTTGGCCGAGCGAGAGCGCCACTATCGCCAGCTCCTGGAAGCCCTGCCCGACATGCTGCTTCGTCTGGATCGCCAGGGCCGATGTCTGGAGTTCAAGCCGCCCAGCCATTTTTCTGTCCCCCATCCCCCTGCCTACTACCTGGGCAAAACTCCTGAAGAGCTGTTTCCTGAGGTCGCCTGCGCCGGTGCGGCAGAGCCCACAGCCCAAGCCATTCGCGAGCATCTGGAGCTGGCCCTAGCAACCCGGCAAGCTCAAGAGATCGAATACCCCTGCCCAGAGGGATCCCCTCAGCCCCAATATCGCCAGGCCCGCATCGTTCCCTTTGGGGAAGATCAAGTCCTGATGATCATTAGAAACATCACCCCTCGTAAGCAAGCCGAGCTGAAGCTGCAGCGGCAATTGCAGCGAGAAAGGCTGTTCAGCCAGCTCATTCAGGCCATCAACGCCTCGCTCGACTTGCCCACCCTGTTTGATGTGGCAGTCCGGGAAGTGAGGGCAGTGTTACAGGCAGCACGGGTTACCCTTTACCAGTACCTGCCGGCTGAGGCTGTATGGTTAGGTGTTGCCAGCTACGTCCAATCGCCTGATTTGCCCACTGCCCTTCACCTGCACATCCCGGATAGTCCAGACATTGTGGCCATCCAATACTTGAAGCAGCTGCAAGTTTTTCATGCGCCGGATCCCGAGCAAGTTTTGGATCCCTTTGCCATTTATGAGAAGCGAGAATACCACCTGGGCCCTTGGCTGGTGATCCCAGTGGCTTGCCAGGGAAAAGTGTGGGGTGCCCTGTCCCTGCGGCGCCTGACCTCAGATCCGGATTGGCAAACCGACGAGATCGAGCTGGCCAAGGCCATTGGGGATCACCTGGCGGTGGCCATTCAGCGGTCAGAACTTTATCAAAAGCTGCAGCAGACCAATGCCGAATTGGATTACCAAGTACGGGTGCGCAATGCAGAGCTCGAACAAGCTTACAACGACGAAGCGCTACTCCAGCTCATCACCGAAGAAATTCGCTCCACTTTGGACGAACAAAAAATCTTGGAAACGGTAGCCCGAGAACTGGCCCTCAGCTTGAACCTATCCAATTGCGCCATTGCCCTGTATGACCCAGAGCGGCAGGTCAGCGTTTTGGCGGTGGACTATTTGGCCGGAGAAGGGATCCGGCGCTTCCCCCTGGAGGTTTCGTTTGCGGATTTCGCCCATGTGCTTCGTCAGCTCCGGCGCGGACAGCTTTGCCACTTCAGCAATCTCCATCACCCCTTCTGGCCCAACCACGACCGCTACACCCTGATCATCGCTCCCATTTGCGACAAAAGGGATCTGACAGCTCAACACGAGGAACTGCTTGTTTTGGGAGATATTTGTGGATCCCGTCCACCGGGGCAGATATTTACCGAGCGGGAACAACAGCTCATCCAACGGGTAGCCGGCCAATGTGCCATCGCCATTCGCCAAGCACGTCTTTATCAGACAATTCAGCGCCAGGTGCAGCAGTTACAGGAGCTCAACCAACTCAAGGATGAGTTTCTGCACATGGTCTCCCATGAAATGCGCACGCCTCTCACCAACATGAAGCTGGCCATTGGGCTTTTATCCAAAGCCAACCTAACCGAGCGGGAAAGGCGCTACTTTCAAATTTTGGAGATGCAGACCAACCGCGAGCTGGAGTTAATCAACGACTTATTGGAATTGCAAGCCCTCCAATCCGGAAACAAAGTCCTCAGACTTACCTGTTTATCTCCCCAGGAATGGATCCCCAATCTTTGCGAGCCCTTCCGGCTGCGGGCTGCGCAGCAAGGCCAACAGTTCCAGGTGGAATGGGATCCCGACCTTTTGCCCCTCTGCACGGATGAGAGCCTGTTGTCGCGGGTGGTGGGCGAACTTTTGAACAACGCCTGCAAGTACACGCCGGCTGGGGAAAGCATCTGTTTGCGCTTTAGCCAGAGCCATCAACAGGGCCGTCCCGGCTGGCTGATCGAGGTGGGCAATACAGGGGTGGAAATTCCTCCAGAGGCGCTGCCCCGCTTGTTTGAGAAGTTTTACCGTATCCCGCAGTTGGATCGCCGCAAGGCCGGGGGAACGGGCCTGGGCCTGGCGTTGGCCAAAAAGGCTATGGAGATCTTGGAGGGATCCCTGACGGTGGCAAGTCACTCTGGCCAAGTCATCTTTCGAGTGTGGTGCCCCTCTCAAAGGCGAACGCCACAAGCCGGGATCCCAGGCGAATCCACCTAGCGCCTTGCGCAGGACTCGAACCTGCAACCATCGACTTAGAAGGTCGGTGCTCTATCCATTGAGCTAGCAAGGCAAGCTGCAGAGCCATTATATCCTTGGAGGAGTTTCCTCTCTGAGGTCGGCTACGCGGCTTAACCCGCTCTCTTAATGCCCCCCAAGGAGCTTCGTTTGGGGATCCCAGTCGCTAAAGTTATCATGACAAGGTCTTGGTTTGGAGAACCGGGATCTCGATGTCATCGCCTCGCGATCCTAGCTCAGTCGAGGAAAAGAAGGCTGCTCGCGGCTGGGGGTCGGAAAACCCTCCCGGCCTGGAATCTCTCTCTCCGCCAGCCAGGCGCCTGTTGCGCCTCTACCATGGCGGCAGCTTCCTCTTTCTGGGCCTGTTGTGGCTGCTGGTCGGGATCCCCAGCCTTTGGGCGCTGCGGGCAGATATTGTTCGCCTGTGGAACCATTTCACCTGGACAGGCCTGCGCTATGCCCTATTTTACCGGCCCGGCTGGCCCACCTTTGGTTTGCTGCTTTGCGTCAGCTTCACGCTGGGGATCTTGATCGCCCAAAGCCGCTACGAGCTGTTTGGGCTCTATCCTATTGAGCGCTTGATGCTGGAGCGCCAGTCCCGCTGGATTTTGTCTTTGCCCGCCTGGCATCCGCTGCGGCGCTGGCTGGCGCGCACTTAAATGCGCGGAATTTCCCACCGTATAGACAGTGGGAAGGGATAGAGCATAATGAGTTTTCGTCTGTAAACTACCCGGCTCCGACCGCCCCCCCTTCCCCCCCAACCCCCCGTATACGGGGGGCAGGGGGGCGGGGGGATAGGGGGGGTTCCTGCGGTTTCTAGCTGAAAATCTGGAGGTGTTCCGTCCAGGGATCCTCATCCTTGGCCGGGAGGGCAATACGGCAGAGCTAGTGTTCGATGGTCGGGATCGCCGCTTCCCTGGCGGGGTTGCTGGCCGAGGTTCTCCGCGAGCAGCAGGTGCTTTAGGCGTTCGCTCGGCCCGGATCCCTTCAGCGCCGTCTGGAGCAGTGACGTAGCAACCAACTGGCAGCAGCCCGATCGCCTTCATCCCAGGCCAGTCGCTCCACGGCCACCATCACCATCGAGGTAATCACAGCCTCGCTCAGGTGGCGGGAACGCAAGCGCTGCACGGCTGAGGTGGCGGCCTCTAGGTCGCGTCTGCGGATTGCACGCAGCAGCTCATCGGACATAGACAAGGCCAACTCGCCCCACTACCTTTCTACCGCAGGAGCCAGAACCTCCCCTTCTCCTTCACCTTCTTGTCAGATAACGCAAAAGTTTGTCTGGCTTCCCCAAAATCTCTTAAAGAACATCGGCGAAATTGTTGGAGAAATCGTTACACTTTCTTCGTCTCTGGCGTACACTACCCGGCTCCGACCGCCCCCCTTCCCCCCCAACCCCCCGTATACGGGGGGCAGGGGGGCGGGGGGATCTAGGGAGGTACAGGGCGGGGCTCCTGCGCTTTCTAGCTGATCATCTGCCATAATTACAAGAGCGGGATGTAGCGCAGCTTGGTAGCGCATCTGCTTTGGGAGCAGAGGGCCGCAGGTTCAAATCCTGTCATCCCGATGGGGCCGGTAGGGGAAGCGCTAGGGGTCTCCGGGCGCTCGGCCAAACTGGTGGCAGGAACCTCAGCAGGCCAGATCCCATCCCAGGCAAGCTTGCATCACCTGGCCCAAGAGGTATAGGGATCCACAGATAACCGCGGGCGGCTCGTCGAGGTCAGCCGGCTGCTGCAGTTGGGCTTGTAAAGCGGCAAGATCCGGCAGCGCCTGGACAGAGCGAAGATGGGGCTGCAAGATCTGGGCCAGGTGGGCCAGTTCTTGCGGATGGGTTCCGGCGTGGCCGAAGAGGGGCAGGGCGAAGAAGCGATCCCCCGGCCGCATCAGGGTGGCGAGCATGCCCTTGACGTCTTTGGTGGTGAGAATGCCCATATACCAGGTAAGGGGGCCGGGCTGGTGCTCATCTAGGTAGCGGCGCAGCGCCTGGGCGGCGGGCAAGTTGTGGGCCCCATCCAGCAGCAGCTGGCGGGAGCCAATTTGCACCCACTGTAGGCGACCCGGCCAACGGGTGAGGGCAAATCCTTTCTCGACAGCGACATCTGGGATCCGCCAACCCTGTTCCTGCAGGGTCTCCACAACGGCCAGAGCTACCGCCCCATTGATCAGTTGCACCTCACCGGCAAGAGGCAGGGTAAGCACCTGATCCCGCCAGCAGACAGTCTGAGGACCGGCCCAGTGCAGGGGCTCCACCACCCGCAGGGGGCTGCCCGTCTGCTCGGCTCTAGCCCGGATCACGGCCATCACCTCAGGGGGTTGGGGCGCGCACACAGTCGGGATCCCCGGCTTGAGAATGCCGGCTTTTTCAAAGGCAATTTGCGCCAGGCTGTTGCCCAGACGCTGCCAATGATCCCAGCCGATGGAGGTAATGGCGGTCACTACCGGCTCGATGCCGGCGTTGGTGGCATCCAGCCGCCCCCCCAGCCCCACTTCCATCACGGCAATGTCCACCTTCTGCTGCCGAAAGTACAGCCAGGCAGCGGCGGTAATGGCCTCGAACTGGGTGGGGGAAGCCTCGCCTGGAGCGTAGGTCTGCAGGCAATCTCGCACTTGGGCCAACACCCGGCTCCAGTCGCCTGGCGAAATGTACTCGCCGCTCAGCCAGATCCGCTCCCGCCAATTGACCAGGTGGGGAGAGGTGTAGCGACCGACGCGATAGCCCGCCGCCCACAGCGCGTGGCTGACCCAGGCGCAGACGGATCCCTTGCCGTTGGTGCCGGCCACGTGGATGGCTGGGATCCCGGCTTGGGGCTGGCCCAGGCGCTGCAGCAAAACCTGCATGCGATCCAGGCTGAGGTCGACGCCAAAGTGGCCTAGCGACTCCAGAAACCCCGGCCAATCCCAGGTTGAGATCCCACCCGTCGGCGGCAAGTGATTCGGACTCAAGCGTTCACCTCAACTCAAGATATCCCCACCAACCCCAGCAAAGAGATTGCCCTCCCCTCTGCTCAGGCCGGTTGCGCACTTCCCCAGTGGCGGCAGAAGCCGTCAAAGGTTCACCACAAAAGCATCGCGAATACCCGGCTGCTTCAACACCTCTTCGATGATCCCATCTGGCAGAGGATCGTCGAGGCTGAGCACCATCACCGCATCGCCGCGGATGATCTTGCGCCCCACCTGCATGCTGGCGATATTGACGTTGTAGGCCCCCAGCAGGGTGCCGATGCGGCCGATGATCCCCGGCATATCCCGGTGCAGGGTCATCAGCATGTTGGCGGAGGGGGGCACATTCACCGGGAACTCGTCGATCTGGGTGATGCGCACCTCCCGCTCCCCGATCAGCGCCCCCGAAACAGAACGCACCCCGTTGGGGCCGTGGGCAATCAACGTCAGGGATCCGGAGTAATCCTTCAAAGAGGGATCTCGCGTCTCCACCACGCGAATGCCTCGTTCCTTGGCCTCGATGGAAGCATTGACGTAGTTGACGCGCTCCCGCAGAGCCAGCGTCAAAAGCCCCTTGAGCGCGGCGATGACGATCGGCTGGCCATCTTTTTCCGCAAGGGATCCCTGGAGGCGGATCTCCAACTGGCTCACCCGATCCCCCGCCAACTGGCCCACTAAGTTGCCCAAAGTTTCCGCCAAGTCCAGGTAGGGCTTGAGGCTTTGCAGCACCTCCGCCTGCAGGCCAGGGATGTTCACGGCAGAACGGGCAGGCAGCCCCAACAACACATCGCGGATCTGCTCGGCTACGTCGATGGCTACGTTGACCTGCGCCTCCTCGGTAGAGGCCCCCAGGTGAGGTGTCAGCAGGATCTCCTTGCCCAAGGAAAGGAGAGGTGAGTCTTTGCTGAGGGGCTCGTCGGCAAAGACGTCCAGGGCCGCCCCCGCAATTTGGCCGGACTTGAGAGCTTCATAAAGGGCTTGCTCGTCCACCAAGCCGCCGCGGGCACAGTTGATCAGGCGGGCGGTCGGCTTCATCATGCGGAAGGTCTCAGCGTTGAACAGGTTAGTGGTCTCAGGGGTCTTGGGGACATGCAGGGTGATGTAGTCTGACTCCTGCACCAAGGTTTTGAAATCCACTAGGCGCACCCCCAGTTGCTCCGCCCGCTCCATCGAAAGGTAGGGATCGTAGGCCAAAAGCCGCATCCCCATCGCCTTGGCAATCTGGGCCACATGGGATCCAATGCGACCCAATCCCACAATCCCCAGCGTTTTTTTGTAGACTTCTACCCCGACAAACTCCTGCCGCTTCCATTGGCCCGCTTTCAGAGAGGCATTGGCATCGGCGATGTGGCGGGAGAGGGCCATCATCAGAGCGATGGCGTGCTCGGCGGCAGCAATCGTATTGCCCTCAGGGGAGTTGACCACCAGGATCCCAGCTTTGGTGGCGGCAGCCACGTCGATGTTGTCCACGCCCACCCCCGCCCGACCGATGATTTTCAAGTTCGTCCCCGCCTCGATCACCTCGCGGGTGACCCGCGTGCCGGAGCGCACCATGATGGCGTCGTAGTTGGGAATGACCGCGATCAACTGCTCCGGCGTAAGGTCGGTTTGCACATCCACCTGGGCCACTTGGGAGAGGATGTCGATCCCCGCCTGATCGATGGGATCCGTGACGATAACTCTGGGCATAAGCGACGATAGCCTAATCGGATGTAGGGCAACAGAAGCAGAAGAGCCAATACTGCAAGCTAGGCTGGATCCCAGCCACCCTGTTGACCCAACCTCAGCCGGCACCCTTTAATCTACCGCGAAAGTCCGCCGGCACGCGCAAGACCCGCAGCTCCCAAAGAGCAAAAGTCCCAGTCTCCTGAGCTCCGGCGGAGATGGGGCGCTCACGGGCGGGATCCCACAAGAGCCAGGTACTTGCCGTCAATTAAAAAGATGCCATTGGCAAACTGCACACTGTAGGTGCCCAACAGCCGCCGCTGCAAGATCACCCCTTGTTCGTGCAGCCGAATCAAATGGGCGGGGCGCAACATCGGCATCGGGTCAGCCGTTTTCAAGTAAGGAGGCATCTCTACCACCTCAACCCTCGCCCCCACCGGCAGCAAATCTTGAGCTTCAGACATGACCCCACAAGCATCGACGCTACACAACAAAAGGATAGCTTGGTAGCCCCGCACTTGAGTGCAGGGCGGAAAAGCCCGCTAGCCACTTTAGTCGCTTACCCATGATGGGGGTCGTTGATATAGTTTCATAGCTCAAACAACCTGTCCCTGACTTCTCCTACCAAGACCTCTTTCCTTACTCTTTGGCCAAAAAATAAGATAAACAACCGCTAGC